>NZ_LRON01000013.1:0-204212 GCF_001758795.1 Duganella sp. HH101
AGGGCGAGATTCTCGAACTGAAAAACACCATCAACGTGATGGTGGACCAATTGTCATCCTTCGCATCGGAAGTGACGCGGGTGGCGCGCGAGGTGGGTACGGAAGGTAAGCTGGGCGGACAGGCCTACGTGCCGGGCGTCGGCGGTACCTGGAAGGACTTGACCGATAACGTGAACTTCATGGCGTCCAACTTGACGGGCCAGGTGCGTAACATCGCGGCGGTGACGACCGCCGTGGCGCGCGGCGACTTGTCCAAGAAAATCACGGTGGACGTGAAGGGCGAGATCCTGGAACTGAAAGACACCATCAACGTGATGGTGGACCAATTGTCCTCCTTCGCATCCGAGGTGACGCGGGTGGCGCGTGAAGTGGGTACCGAGGGTAAGCTGGGCGGACAGGCCAACGTGTCCGGCGTGGCCGGTACGTGGAAAGACTTGACCGAGAACGTCAACCAGCTGGCGGCCAACCTGACCAACCAGGTGCGGGCGATTGCCGAGGTGGCGACCGCCGTGACGCGGGGCGACTTGTCCCGCTCCATCCAGGTGGAGGCGCGCGGCGAGGTGTCCTACCTGAAGGACAACATCAACGAGATGATCCGCAACCTGAAGGACACCACGCTGAAGAACGCGCAGCAGGATTGGCTGAAGACCAATCTGGCGCGCTTCACGCGTCTGTTGCAAGGCCAGCGCGATTTGCAGGCCGTGACCAAGCTGATTCTGTCCGAACTGGCGCCGCTGGTGTCGGCCCACCACGGCGTGTTCTACATGATGGACTCGCAGGAATCGGACGCCCGCCTGCGCATGATCGCCAGCTACGGCTACCGTTCCAGCCGCAAGCTGCCGACCTCCTTCCTGCCGGGCGAAGGCCTGGTGGGCCAGTGCGCGGTGGAGAAAGTCCGCATCTGGCTGACCGACGTGCCGCGCGATTACATCGTCGTCTCGTCCGGCCTGGGCGCGGCGCCGCCGACCAATATCGTCGTGCTGCCGATTCTGTTCGAGCAGCAGGTCAAGGCGGTGATCGAGATCGCCTCGCTGGACCGCTTCACCGAGACCCACCTGTCCTTCCTCGACCAGCTGATGGAATCCATCGGCGTGGTGCTGAACACCATCGAGGCGAACAGCCGTACCGAATCGCTGCTGACGCAGTCGCAATCGCTGGCGCAGGAACTGCAACAGACCAACCAGGAGCTGGCCGAAAAAGCCCGCCTGCTGTCCGAGCAGAACATCGAGGTGGAGCGCAAAAACCGCGAGGTGGAACAGGCCAAGCTGGCGCTGGAAGAGAAAGCCACCCAGCTAGCGCTGTCCTCCAAGTACAAGTCCGAATTCCTGGCCAATATGTCGCACGAGCTGCGCACGCCTTTGAATTCGCTGTTGATCCTGGCGCAGCAGCTGGGCGACAACCCGGACGGCAACCTGTCCGGCAAGCAGGTGGAATTCGCCAAGACCATCCACGGCTCCGGCTCCGACTTGCTGACGCTGATTAACGACATTCTTGACCTGTCGAAGATCGAATCCGGCACCGTCACGCTGGACGTGTCGGAGTACCGCTTCCAGAACCTGCGCAACTACGTCGACCGCACCTTCCGCCACATGGCCGAGGCCAAGCACCTGGGCTTCTCCGTGGAGCTGAAGGAAAACCTGCCGACCGCGATGATGACCGACACCACGCGCCTGCAGCAGGTGCTGAAAAACCTGCTGTCGAACGCGTTCAAGTTCACCACCCACGGCCAGGTCTCGCTCAGTATCAGCCTGGTGAGCAGCGGCTTCTCCAGCGACCACCCCAACCTGCTGCATGCGGACGCGGTGCTGGCCTTCGCCGTCTGCGACACCGGCGTCGGCATCGCCGCCGACAAGCTGCAGCTGATCTTCGAGGCGTTCCAGCAGGCCGACGGCTCCACCGCCCGCAAATACGGCGGCACCGGCCTGGGCCTGTCGATCTCGCGCGAGCTGGCCCGCCTGCTGGGCGGCGAGATCCGCGTCGAATCGGCGGTTGGCAACGGCTCCACCTTCACGCTGTTCCTGCCGTATAACCGCGCCGGCTTCATCAACTACGACATGGGCCGCCAGCCGCAGGTGCGCCTGCCGTCGCCGGCGCCGCAGGTGGTGTACACGCCGCCGCACTACAGCGAACTGGCGCAGCCCGACCACGACAGCAGCGCCATCACCGACATCGACGCCGACATGGCCGATTACGGCAGCAGCGACGACCGCGGCCTGGTGGCGCCGGGCGATCCGTCGGTGCTGATCATCGAGGACGACGAGCGCTTCTCCAAGATCGTGCTGGACTTCGCGCGCGAGAAAAACTTCAAGGGCATCGTCACGATGCAGGGCGATTCGGCGCTGAGCCTGGCGCGCGACTACCTGCCGTCCGCCATCCTGCTCGACCTCGACCTGCCCGACATCGACGGCTTCACGGTGCTGGACCGCCTGAAGCGCGACCCGAGCACCCGCCACATTCCGGTGCACGTGATGTCCAGCCTGCGCGAGCGCGAGCGGGCGCTGCGCCTGGGCGCGATCTCCTACCTGAACAAGCCGGTCAGCAAGGCCGCGCTGCAGGAAGAGTTCAGCCGCATCCAGAAGTTCCTGTTGGGCGGCAAACGCAGCCTGCTGGTGGTGGACGACGAGCAGATGCAGCGCGACGCCATCGTCGCCCTGATCGGCGACGCCGACCTGCACATCGTCGCCGTCGACACCGGCCAGGCGGCGCTGGACGCGCTGCGCGAAGCCCGCTTCGACTGCATGGTGCTGGACCTGACGCTGCCCGACATCAGCGGCTTCGACCTGCTCGACATCATCGGCAAGGACGAATCGCTGCGCGACCTGCCGATCGTGATCAACACCGCCAAGGAGTTGAACCGCAAGGAGGTGGCAAAGCTGAAGCGCTACGCCAAGACCATCGTCATCAAGGACGCCCGTTCGCCGGAGCGCCTGCTGGACGAGACCGCGCTGTTCCTGCACCGCTCGCAGGCCAGCCTGCCGGAAGCGCAGCGCCGCATGCTGGAGGAGATCCACGCGGCCGACGGCGGCCTGGCGGGCCGCAAGGTGCTGATCGTCGACGATGACCTGCGCAACATCTTCGCGCTGTCGTCGCTGCTGGAGCGCCAGCAGATGCAGGTGTCCTTCGCCGAGAACGGCCGCGACGGCATCGAGGTGCTGGAGAAAGACCCGACCATCGAGATCGTCCTGATGGACATCATGATGCCGGAGATGGACGGCTACGACACCATGCGCGCGATCCGCCGCATCCCCAAATTCAAATCGCTGCCCATCATCACGCTGACGGCGAAGGCGATGAAGGGCGACCGCGACAAATGTATCGCGGCCGGCGCGTCGGACTACATCACCAAGCCGGTGGATGTGGCCCAGCTGCTGTCGCTGATGCGGGTGTGGCTGCACTGATGGCGGGCGTGAACTCGTTATTCGCCTCGCTGCGGGCAGCCTTGCGGCCTGCGGACGCCGGCGGCTCGGACCCCGTGGCGGCGCCGGACCGGCATTCCCCGCCGGCCGCCGGACCACGGCGGCAGCCGCCGTCCACGGTCGAGGAGCTGGAGCAGGAGCTGCTGCTGGAAGCCGTGTTCCAGGTCTACGGCTACGACTTCCGCGGCTACCAGCGCGACGTGGTGTCGCGCCGCCTGCAGGCGGCGATGGCGCAGAAGTCCGTGGCAACCATCTCGGCCATGCAGGCGCTGGTGCTGCACGAGCCGCAAGCCTGGAGCGCGCTGCTGCGCGAGCTGTCGGTGGAGCCGGCGCTGATGTTCGACGATGCCTCCGAGGCATCGCTGCTGCGCATGTCGCTGGGCGTGTGCCTGCACGGGGTCGCGCTGCCGCGCGTGTGGCTGGCCGATTGCGCCGGTGCGCAGCAGGCGTGGACGCTGGCCATCCTGCTGGAACAGGAACAGCTGGGCGCGCGCACCGAGATCTACGCCACCGTCTCCAGCGATGCGCTGCTGGCGGAAGCGCAGGCAGCCAGCCTGCCGATGGCGCGGCTGGGCGAGCTGCAGGCGAACTATGTGCGCAGCGGCGGGGTCGGCAGGCTGCTCGATTATTTCGAGGTCAGCGGCGACGGCCTGCATGCGGTGCTGTTGCCGCAGCTGCGCAGCCGCATCACCTGGGCCCAGTACAACCTGGTGACGGACGCTTCGTTCAATGAATTCCAGATGATCGTGGGGCGACGCGCCCTGCCCGACTTCGGGCCTGCGCTGCGCCAGCGCGTGCTGCAGCTGTTCGACGACAGCCTGGCGCAATCGGGCCTGCTGGTGCTGGACCGTCCGCTGGAAGCGGGCGATCCCCTGGCCGGCCATTACAAGCCGGTGTTTCCGCACCAGCCCTGGTACAAGCGGGTGGCGTGAGCGAGGCCTAGTACGGCGCGGCGGCGCTCGGCCGTTCGGCGATGCGGTCGCGCCAGGCCTGCAAATGCTCCATGCCTTCCGCGCCGGGACGGAACTTCATCAGGCCACGGCCGAACTCCAGCGCGCAGAACGCGGTGATGTCGGCGATGGTGAAGCGCTGCCCCGCCACGAAGGGCTGGGTTGCCAGCACGCCGTCCAGCCAGCGCGCGGTGTCGCGCATCTTCTCGCCCTGCGATGCGCCGAAGTCGGCAAACTGGGGCTGCTCCAGCAACGCCAGGCCGGGATGCGTATGGCGCACGCAGTTGGCGATGCCGAGGAACAGGTGCAGCTCGACGCGGCGGTCGGTCATCTCGATGAAGGCGCGCTCGTCGAAGCCGTCGCCCATCAGGTTGGGCTCGGGCGCATAGCCTTCCAGCCAGGTGCAGATGGCGCGCGTTTCGCACAGGACGCGGCCATCGTCCAGCTCCAGCGCCGGCAGGCGGCCGAACGGGTTCTTCTGCAAATACTCGGCGCTGCGATGCGCGCCGCTGAGCAGGTCGATCGACACCTGCTCGATGCCGCTCAGGCCTTTCTCAGCCATGAACATGGCGACCCGGCGCGGATTGGGCGTGCGCGGCGACGTGAAAAACTTCATATCCAACTCCTTTTTTCGCATGATGGGCATAGCGCATGATAGCCGGATTGGCGCCGTCGCGGCATCCCCATGCGGGTGACTATCAAGTTGACATTCCAACCAGATCGCCGTAGATTGCTCTTTGGCCCACGAAGCCAATAACGGTTTATATCGTATGCCTACCGGCTCACCCACTTGAAGGACATTGCATGCAACGCAGTTTGATTTCGCTCGCCGTGATGGCGCTGCTCGGCCTCTCTTCCGGCCTGGCTCCACTGGCCGCAGCTGCCACCTCTGCCACCCCGGCCGCCAAGGCCGTCAAAGTCACCACCCAGCTGCCCCGCAACGCCGTGCCGACGCACTACGCCGTGTCGCTGGTGCCGGACGCCGCCAACAGCAGTTTCAGCGCCAGCGTCACCATCGCGCTCGACATCAAACAAGCCAGCAGCAGCATCACCCTCAATGCCGCCGACCTGAAGTTCAGCGCCGCCGCCATCAGCGCCGGTCCCGGCAAGCCGGTGCAGGCGGCCAGCAAGATCAGCGTCGACGACGACAAGCAGACCGCCACCTTCCAGTTCGCCCAGCCGCTGGCCGTGGGCAGCTACCAGCTCAAGCTGGACTACACCGGCGTGATCGGCACCCAGCCGACCGGCATGTTCTCGCTGGACTACCAGAACGGCAGCGAGAAGAAGCGCGCCTTGTACACGCAGTTTGAAAACTCCGAAGCGCGCCGCGTGATCCCGTCGTGGGACGAGCCCTTCTACAAAGCCACCTTCGCGCTGGAGGCCACCGTGCCGGCCGGCCAGATGGCGGTGTCGAACATGCCTGTCGCCGCCACCAGCAAGCTGGCGGACGGCCGCGAGCTGGTGCGCTTCGCCACCTCGCCGAAGATGTCGACCTATTTGCTGTTCTTCGGCCTGGGCGAGTTCGAACGCGCCACCGCGGTCGAAGGCGGCACCGAGCTGGGCGTCGTCACGCAAAAGGGTTCGATCGCCCAGGCGCAGTTCGCGCTCGATTCCTCGGTCGCCGTGCTGAAGGAATACAACGACTACTTCGGCGTCAAATATCCGCTGCCCAAGCTGGACAACATCGCCGCGCCGGGCCGCAGCCAGTTCTTCAGCGCGATGGAAAACTGGGGCGCGATCTTCACCTTCGAATCCGCCATCCTGCTCGACCCGCGCACCGCCACGCAGTCGGACAAGGAAACCTCCTTCCTGGTGGCCGCGCACGAAATGGCCCACCAGTGGTTCGGCGACCTGGTGACGATGGCATGGTGGGACGACCTGTGGCTCAACGAAGGCTTCGCCTCGTGGATGGAATCGCGCACCACCACCCGTTTGCACCCTGAGTGGAAATGGGAACTGCGCGCCGTCGGCACCCGCGAGCAGGCCATGAACCGCGACGCGCTGGCCACCACCCACCCGGTGGTGCAGCACATCGCCAGCGTCGAGCAAGCCAGCCAGGCCTTCGACAGCATCACCTACCAGAAGGGCGAATCGGTCATCCGCATGCTGGAGAACTACGTCGGCGACGACGCCTGGCGCGCCGGCGTGCGCAGCTACATGGCCAGGCATGCCTACGGCAACACGGTGTCCGACGATCTGTGGCGCGAAGTGGAAAAGGCCGCGCACAAGCCGGTGACGGCGATCGCCCACGACTTCACGCTCAAGCCGGGCGTGCCGATGATACGCGTGGCCGACGCGGTCTGCAAAAACGGCCAGACCACCATCGCGCTGACGCAGGGCGAGTTCAGCAAGGACCAGACCGACAAGAAGCCGCTGAGCTGGCGCGTGCCGGTGATCGCCCAGACCGTGGGCGGCGCCACCGCCAGCACCATCGTCGCCGGCGGCAAGGCCAGCATGACGCTGCCGGGTTGCGGCGCGGTGCTGGTCAACGCCGGCCAGAGCGGCTACTACCGCACGCTGTACGCGCCCAAGGCCTTCGCCGCGCTGGCCGACCGCTTCGCCGGCCTGGCGGCCATCGATCAACTGGGCCTGCTGTCGGACAGCTGGTCGCTGGGCATGGCGGGCCTGATGCCGGCCTCCAGCTTCCTCGACCTGGCCAGCCGCGCGCCGCTGGACGCCGCGCCGCAGGTGTGGGACCAGATCGCCGATTCGCTGCTTGCCCTGCACTACAGCTACGACGGCAAGCCTGAACAGCAGGCGGCGCTGGACCGCTACGCCCGCAAGCGCCTGGCGCCGGTGCTGGCACGCATCGGCTGGAGCAAGGCCGCCGATGAAGCGGCGCCGGTCGCCAATCTGCGCGAGGCGCTGATCCAAGTGCTGGGCGCGGTCGGCGACGAGGGCGTGGTGGCGGAAGCGCGCCGCCGTTACGCGGCCGCCGCCACCGACAAGGATGCGATGCCGGCCGCGCTGCGCCGTCCCATCCTGGGCGTGATCGCCGACAACGCCGACGCCGCCACCTGGGAGCAGCTGCACGCCGCCGCGCGTGAAGAGAAGTCGTCGATGATCAAGAGCGAGCTGTACGACCTGCTGGGCACCGCCAAGGACAAGGCACTGGCCCAGCGCGCGCTGGAACTGGCGCTGACCGACGAAGGCGGCGCGACCGAAGGCGCGTCCATCCTGAACCACGTGGCCGGCCATCATCCGGACCTGGCCTACGACTTCGCCGTCAGCCACCACGCGCAGATCGAGAAGAAGATCGACGCCAGCTCGCGCGGCCGCTACTTCCCGGGCCTGGGCGGACGCTCGTCCGATCCGGCCATGATCGCCAAACTGCGCGCCTACGCCAAACAGTACCTGGCCGCCGACGCGCAGGGCGACACCAAGACCGCGATCGCCTCGATCCAGTACCGCGTGAAGCTGCGCACCGCGCGCCTGCCGGAAATCGACGCCTGGTTGTCCAAGCACGGCTGACAGGCAAAAAAAACCAGCGTCATCGCGAGATGATGCTGGTTACGAAAACGCTCGAAAGCGTGGGGATGGTCCGTTGCCCGGCGGCGATAGTGCCGCCTGGGAGAAATCTGTGCCGGGCTTTAAGGAGTCCGGCAACCGGGCGCGAGGCTCAAACCTCGCGCTACAGGTGTTACTGTGCCAGCTATCGCCTGGCATAGGCTTAGGGATTCATTAAGGTAGGATTTAAGAGGGAGAGAGGCGGTGGTGCCGGTGTTTCAGGCCACCGGCGAGCCTGCTGAGTCATGCTTTGTGAAATCCCGTACCAGCTTGGGCACGGAGACCAGCTGGAGCACGCTGGGACCAGCGAGACGCATCATAATGGGGCATTATGACGGCCAAATGACCTTAGGCGCGGCTATGACAAAATTTCACAGTTATCAAAAAACCATCGCACTGGCGGCCTTGCTGGCAGGATGCTCGCAGCTGCCCAGCAGCGCGCCGCCGGCCCCGCCCGAAGCGCCGCCGCCTGCCGTGGCGCCGGCCCACACACCTGCCGCCAACGCCCTGACGATAGACAGCGCGCAATCGCTAATCGCCGTCACCGTGCGGCGCGGCGGGTTGCTGGCGCGGCTGGGGCACGACCATCTGGTGGCCAGCCGCCACGTCAGCGGCACCGTGTCGCCGGCGCAGAACCGCGCCGACTTCCAGTTCCGGCTCGACCAGCTGACCGTCGACGAAGCCGACCTGCGCATCGCCGCCGGCCTGGAAAAACAGCCCTCCGCCGACGCCATCGACGGCACCCGCAACAATATGCTGACCCGCGTGCTGGACGCCGAGCGCTATCCGGTGGTGACTGTGCACGCCGAGCGCGCCGCCGGCCAGCCGCTGCAGGTGGCGATCACGCTGCACGGCGTCACCCGCAGCATGGCGATCCCGGCGGAGATCCGCGAAAACCACGGCGTGATGACCGTCACCGGCAACGTCAACCTGAAACAAAGCGATTTCGGTATCACGCCGTTTTCCGTGATGGCGGGCGCGCTGGCGGTCCAGGACCAGCTGGAACTGCGCTTCACGCTGGCGGCAAAGTAAACCCCTTATGGCAAATCGCCTCATTTGAGCTAAACTACCGTCTCAAAGGAGACGCCCATGTCAGATTTCAAAACTCTTGAAAAACCAGCCCCCGTTCGGAAAGCGGCTGCGGCAAAAACCGAAGGGCGCGGGTCGATGACAAATTTCTATCAGGATGATCCGCAAACGCGCATCGCCACGATCCGATCAGGTATCCCGGCCTCGATAGTTGGCGAGCTTTCGTCGACGATGGGAATGAGCAAGGAGCTGCTGCTCGGCAGCCTCGGCCTGTCCCGCGCAACCATCAGCCGCAAGGAGAAGGATGAGGCGACATTATCGAAAGACGAATCCGAACGTGTCCTGGGCATAGCGACCTTGATCGGCAAAGTCCAGGCAATGGTGGAGGAGTCCGGCGATCCGACTGGCTTCAACCCGGCACACTGGGTCGCGGACTGGCTGGCCAAGCCATTGCCGGCGTTGGGTGGTGCAACGCCCGCAAGCTATATGGACACGTTCGAAGGGCAAAAGCTTGTGACTGAATTGCTGTCCATGAGCCAGAGCGGAGCCTATGCATGACCATGCCCTTGTGGCGGATTGCCGTCGAGGCGCCGGCCTATACGGCCAACGACCTTAGCGGTGCCGGCGCCAAGATTTCCGGAGGGCGCTGGAATAGCATCGGCACGCCGCTGATCTACAGCACGCCCAACATAGCCCTGGCGACGATAGAAACGGTCCTGCACATACGCACCGGCGGCCTGCCATTCAACCGCTTCCTGGTGCGGATCGACGTTCCCGACAGCGTCTGGAACGCGCGCGTGGTGCTCGACCCGCTGCCCGGGGGCTGGGACGCCGTGCCGTCAGGAATGACCAGCCGGACAACCGGCGACGCCTGGGTTGCGTCGCGCAGTTCCACCTTGTTGCTGGTGCCGTCGGTGAGCGTCCCCGACGAATACAATGTGCTGATCAATCCCTTGCACCCGGACGTCGCCACCATGGCGGCAACAACCGTTAAACGGTGGATTTACGATCCCCGCTTCTTCTCCTGACCGCAAAAAAAAGCCCGCAGCACAAAGAGGCGCGGGCCGAAGGTTTTCAAATCGGGAGAGACTTGAAAGAGCAAAGCCAGTATCGCAGTGCAGCATTACGCCCTGATGACATACGCGCCCCGAACGGACTTTTTTTGCTCTTCAGCGGGAAATAATCAGTTTCAGCCCCAGGCCGACGAAAATCGCGCCGGCCACGCGGTCCATCCACATGCCCGCGCCGGGATGGCGGTTGATCCACGCGCCCACCGCGCCGGAAAAATATCCGAGCAAGCCAAACAGCAGCACGCCCTGCGCCGTGAACAGCAAACCCAGCTGCGCGGTCTGCCAGCTGACGTCGCCACGCTCGGCCACCACGAACTGCGGCAGGAAGGACAGGAAGAACAGCACCACCTTGGGATTGACGGCGTTGGCGAACAGCCCCTTGGCAAACAACTTGCGCAGGCTTTCATCGGGCAGGCCCGATCCGTCGACGCGGGCGCCGCCACGGCTGCGCAACGCGCCTATGCCCAGCCAGATCAGATACGCCCCGCCGACCAGCTTCAGCGCGCCGAAAGCCAACGGCGACGCCTTGATCAGCGCGCTCACGCCCAGCGTGGCCAGCAAGGTGTGGCTCAAACAACCCAGCGCGCAGCCCAGGCCGAACACCATGCCCTGGCGCCGCCCGCGCGACATGCCGACGCTGAGCACCATCAGATTGTCCGGCCCCGGCGATATCGTGATCAACAAGGCGGCGCTGAGAAAACCTATGAATTGTTCTGGAGAAATTAGCACGGCGGCAGTCCTGTGGCGCAAAGGCGCCATCTTACCCGGCCCGGCCACGATGCGCCAAGCATCGGTCTGTGCCATAGGTCAATTTTTGAATAAAACAATAAGTTCTCGTTTAAAATGGAAAAAATCACTAAACGAGACCGGCGGCCATCGGAACACTAATGAGTAAAGCTTGCAAGATGTCTTACGGTCTGCCACGTGGTGCCGTCCTCGTGCTGCTGGCGATGCTGGCATGTTGGCAACTGGCGTTTACTCCCGTCGTCGCCGCGGAGACGCTGCCAGCTGCGATCAGCATCAATACCGCCAGTATCGACTTGATGACCACCGGCAAGCTCTATCTGGACGAAGGCCAGCCCTTTCCGGTCGACGCCACCGGCTTGCCCAAGCTGCTGGCCGGGCTCAAGCCCGCCACCAAGGTCGACCTGCTGGGCGGCGGCTACTGGCTGTACGCCGAGCTGCGCAACGACAGCCACCAGCCGGCCTGGGTCATCGATCCCAACGATACGCTGATCGACATGGTCGACATCCAGGTGTTCGGACCGGACGGCAGCGCGCGCCAGATGCTGACCGGCTACCGCCAGCCGCACGCCTACCTGCTGCACTACGGTAAGGACGTCGACCTGCAGCCGGGCCAGCGCTACCAGGTGCTGATACGCTTCGCCAGCCCCTACTATGCGCGCACGCCGGTGATGTCGGTGCTGCCGCGCACCGCCTACCAGCAGCTGGTGGCGCGCGAGAACGTGCTGATCATCGGCTCCATCGGCGCCCTGCTGGCGCTGACGGTGTTCAACTTCTTCATCTACTCGATCACCCGCGACAATTCCTCGCTGTACTACTCGCTGTACGTGCTGTGCTACGCCATCGCCTGGGGCATGACCTTCCACATGACGGCCGACCTGTTCGGCTGGCACAACCTGCAGTGGCATTACGTGCCCTTCTTCCTGCTGCCGGTGCTGAGCACGCAGTTCTACACCAACTTCCTGCGGCTCAAGGAGCATTCGCCGCTGTTGCATAAACTCAGCCGCATCAACATCGTGCTGCCGCTGCTCACGCTGCCGAGCTGCTTCCTCTACCTCAGCTACGCCCACACCATCGCCACCATCGTCATCTCGATCTGGATGACGATGGCCCTCACCAGCGGCATCGTGGTCTGGCGGCGCGGCTACTACCCGGCCCGCTTCTTCGTGCTCGGCTTCGTCGCGCTGATGGTGCCGGGCCTGTTCATCCTGCCCGCCAACCTCGGCCTGATCCCGGCCATGGTGACGAATGCCCAGCTGTTCACGCTGCTGGGCGGCACGCTGGACGGCGTGCTGCTGGCGTTCGCGCTGGCCGACCAGATCCGCCTGCTGCGCAACACGCTGGAACAGCGCGTGCAGGAACGCACAGCCCAGCTGACCGAGGCCAAGGAACACGCGGAAGTGGTCAGCCGCCACCGCATCGACTTCCTGTCGGCGATGAGCCACGACATCCGCACGCCGCTGGCCGGCGTGATCGGCATGATCAAGTTCGCCATGCGCGACCAGTCCGTGCGCGGCCGCACCGAGGAATACCTGCGCATCGGCCTGCAGAACAGCGAATCGCTGCTGGCCATCCTCAACGACATCCTCGACTTCTCCAAGATCGACGCCGGCCGCCTGTCGATCGAGACGGTGGACTTCGACCTGATCGCGCTGGTGGACGACGCCATCGGCATCCTGCAAGGCCAGGCCGACGCCAAGAGCCTGCTGCTGCGCTGCGACCTGGCGCTGGACATGCCGCGCTACGTGCGCGGCGACCCGACCCGCCTGCGCCAGATCCTGCTCAACCTGCTGGGCAACGCCATCAAGTTCACCGACCGCGGCGAAGTGCGGCTGGACGCCTCGGCGCTGCTGACCATCGACGGCCGCACCAGCGTCAGCTTCGACATCACCGACACCGGCCCCGGCATCCCGGCCGATACGCTGCCACGGCTGTTCCAGAAATTTGAACAGGCCGACCACTCGACCACGCGCCGCTACGGCGGCACCGGCCTGGGCCTGGCGATCTGCAAGGAGCTGGTCGAACTGATGGGCGGTTCGATCGCCGCCGAGAGCCGGGTCGGCGTCGGCTCCACCTTCAGCTTCACGCTGCCGCTGGCGCTGGGCGCGGCGCCCGCCATCGATCCATCCAGCCTGCCGCGCAAGGAGCACCACGCCTACCGCCTGCGCGTGCTGTGCGCCGAGGACGTGCGCACCAACCAGATCATCGTCAGCACGCTGCTGGAGAACATGGGCCACGACATCCGCGTGGTGGAGAACGGCCTGCAGGCGCTGCATGCGCTGAGTTCCGCCGCCTACGACCTGGTGCTGATGGACGGCCGCATGCCGATGATGGACGGCGAGCAGGCCGCGCGCCTGATCCGCAGCGGCGGCAGCGAAGACTACCGCGTGCTCGATCCCGGCATCCCGATCATCGCGTTGACCGCCAACGCCAGCGACCATGACCGCGCGCGCTACCTGGCGGTGGGCATGGACGGCTTCCTCAGCAAGCCGGTCGACGAACGCCTGCTGTACGACCAGATCGAGAAGACCATCGCCCAGCACCTGAGCCGTGGCCGGCCGCTGCGCCCGACCGACGCCGCGCGCCTTACCGCCATCCGCGCCGAATCGCTGGACGAGCAGTTCGGCGTGGCGCCGGCCGTCGAGAAGCGCGTCGATCCGGCCACCGTGCAGATCATGCCGCTGGCCGGGCTGTCGCACTCGCACATGCAGCGCATCACCCAGGCCTTCCTCGACGAGGCGCCGCGCCGGCTGGAGAGCGCGCGCGCCGCCGTGGTGGCCGGCAACGCCAACGCGGCGGCGGCGGCGATCCATGCGCTCAAGGGCAGCGCCGGCTATCTGAGCTCGACCCATCTGCACACGCTGTGCCACGAGATGGAAGCGGCGGCCAGCGCCGGCAACCTGGACGAAGTGACCGACCGCCTGCCCGGCGTGGCGGCCGCGCTGGACCAGGCCTGCAACGACCTGCGCCGCGCCGCCAGCAACGACGTCGACATGTCGCAGCCCGCCAACACCATCTGACCTTCCGCCACGCCCGGCCAGCCGTGAGCCGCGCCGGCGCGGACGCTGCTACACTCTGGACACACCATCCAGGAGCAGATCGCATGTCCAACCGCACCCTCACCCTGACCGATACCCTGTACGACTACGTGCTGGCGCATTCGCTGCGCGAACATCCGGCGCAGACCGCCTTGCGGGAAGCAACCCGCGGCCACGAGCGCGCCACGATGCAGATCTCGCCCGAGCAGGGCCAGTTCATGGCCATGCTGGTCAAGCTGACGGGCGCCCGCAACACCATCGAGGTCGGCGTGTTCACCGGCTACAGCGCGCTGAGCGTGGCGCTGGCGCTGCCGGCCGACGGCCATATCCTGGCCTGCGACATCAGCGACGACTACACCCGCATCGGCAAGCCGTTCTGGGCGCAGGCCGGCATCGCCGACAAGATCGACCTGCAACTGGGCCCCGCCCTGGCCACGCTGGACGCGCGCATCAGGGACGGCGAAGCGGGCCTGTACGACTTCGCCTTCATCGACGCGGACAAGGTCAATTACGACGGCTACTACGAACGCTGCCTGCAACTGGTGCGGCCCGGCGGCTTGATCGCCATCGACAATACGCTGTGGAGCGGCCGCGTGGCCGAACGCGCCGACAGCGACGACACCGCCGCGCTGCAGGCGCTGAACATCAAGCTGCACCACGACGAACGCATCGACCTGTCGCTGCTGCCGCTGGGCGACGGCCTGACGCTGGCGCGGCGCCGCTAGCGCGCTGCCATGCCGTAGCAGCGGCGCGCCCTGGTACGGCGTCCGACAGCGGCACGGCGTGTGCGCCTACGTTCGCGCCGGCCGGGCTGGCTTACGATGGATTTACGGAGCGGCCTCACGTTCCGCCATCAAAGGAGAGCGATCATGACCCAGCCCAGCGATAAAGGTTTCAAACCCGGCGCCAACATGCCCCATGACGACTACGACCCGGAACATGAAGGCATGGGCGAGAGCGGCAACCACGCCACCGGCCATCCGGCCAACGATACGCCGCACGCCAGCCAGCAACAGGGCCGGCAACCGGCACGCTCGGAGCAGAGCATCCGGCAAGGCAACCTGGGCCGCAGCATGCCGCGCAGCCGCTGAGCTTACGCCCGCGCTAGAAGTCCGTCTCGCCCTCGATGACGGCCGGATGGCCGGTCATCGCGCGCGCCGCTTGCATGCCGGCCATCACGGCCGCCTCCACGCAGCCGGCGTTCAAGCCGGTCCTGATCCAGTCGCCTGTCAGGTACAGATTGGCGTAGCCCGATTGGTCGGTCTGCAGGCGGTACTTGGTGCTGTTCACCACCGACATCACATACCGCTCCGACGGATCGACGTTGGCCCGCCAGTACTGGCTGTCGAAGCGCGCCACGCCGGTGGCCTCGCTGCCGTCGACCAGCCATTGCCACGGGAACGCGCCGGCCGGTCCCGCCGCCGGCCATAGCGCGGCGACCTGCCCGCCCAACTGGCCGATCGCGCCCTGCTTCGCCAGCGCCGCCATGCGCGCCGGGAAGCCGGTGTCGCTTACCGGCGGATAGCTGTCCACCGTCAGCGCGCTGCAGAAATAGGACACGTTGCGCGGCGCCAGCGGCGGCGCCCAGTCCTCGCGGCACAACAGCTGGTCCATCGGCGCCCAGGTGTCGTAAGGCTCGCTGAAACCGCTCAGCACCGGTTGCTGGCCGTCCGGCTGGAAGTCCCAGCCCATCTGCGTCAGATCCTTGTTCAGCCAGACCTGGTAAGCCTGGGTCGCCACCGTCTGCACCTGTTCATAGGTGGTGTTGAGCGCCGGGCTGTGCGCCAGCAGCTGCGGGCACACCGCCTTCAGCGAGCCGACCGAGATGCCGAACACCACCTGGTCGAAATCGATGCCGCGCTTGAGCGTCAGCACCGGTAATTCCTTGTCGAAGTGCTGGTGGTACAGCTTGGGCCAGTCGCTCCAGTACGATTCCAGGTTGACGCCCTTCTCCTGCAGCAGCGCGGCCTGCGCCGGATCGATCTGGTCGTAGTTGGGCGTGCTGGGCCAGCAGGCCAAGGCCTTCACGTCCACCAGCGGATCGTAATCCTCGCCGGCCAGCGCCACCTGCTGCGTCATGCGGATGCTGCCGATCTGGCGGCCGTCCGGCACCAGCTCCTCGACCTTGTGGAAGAACTTGAACTTGACGCCGCGCGCCAGCAAGGCCTGGTAGAGCGGCGTGAACACCGTGTCGCCCATCCCCGCCTGCATCTTGAACATGATGCCGCCCTTGTAGGCCAGGCCGATGCGCGCCATCGCGCGCAGCAGCGTGCCGGCTTCGATGTTCGGCTTGTCGAAGTCGCCGCCCTCGTACGCGAACACCAGGTCGTAGAAGCCGCGCACCGGCGCCGAGTCCACGCACAGCACCTCGTCGCCGCCGTGCTTGCGCAACCAGTCCTTGAAATCGATATCGTTGATGACGTCGAAGCCATTGCGGATCACGCCATCTTCAAACACGCCCTTCATCACCGTCACCCCGAGGTCCAGGCAGATGAACAGGCGGCGGATGTCGTCGCTGGCGTCGCCCTCGCCGCTGTCGACCAGGGCGCGGTAGCGCGCATGCAGCTTGCCGCGCACGCCCACCAGCGCGCCGGCCAGCGCCAGGTGCTGGCCTTCGGTGTGCTTGCCGACGTCGGGCGACATATTGGCCAGCATGCCGTACAGGGCGCTGCCCAGCAGCGACATGTCGTCCAGCAGTTCGTGCACCGACGACGTCACGCCCTCGGCCAGGTGGTACAGCCAATCCGGGACGATGCCGGTATGGTGCGGATGCGGCGGCAGGTTCATCGCGCGGGTCAGCTTATCCAGGCCGTCGATCCATTTTTTAATCCAGAAGAACATGGCCTCGGCCATGGTCCACAGGGTGATCTGCTCGGTGCCCTCGCCCGGTTCGCCCGGCAGCGTCGGGAACACGATGGACCAGTTGTGCCACTGCGCGCCGACCTGCTCGGACAGCACCACGTAGTCGTGCTGCTTGAAGGCGTCGCGCCAGGTCGCCAGCGGTGCGCCGGGCGGACGATCCAGGCTGGCGTAGGCCGCCTTGATCATCTTGAAGGCGTTGGCGTAGAAGCCGAACCAGATGTGCAGGCCGTGCTCCTCGATACGCTGGCCGTACTTGGCATTGCGGCCGCTGGCGCCCTTGCCGCCCAGGCGCCAGCCCTGCTGGTAGACGGTGATGTCGTAGTTGTTCTGCCAGCCCGGCAGGTCGCTCAGGTACCAGGCCGCCGTCATCGAACCGACGCCGCCGCCGAGGATAGCGATCTTCTGCGGCGCGATGGAGGAGTTGTCGATCAATTCCTCGCCCGGCTGCGCGGTGAAGTCGAAATGCAGCTTGTACGGCAGGATGGCCTGCTGCGCGCCCAGTTGCAGGCCCAGTGTCTGCTGGAGCGGGAAGCTGTCGAAGGCGTGCAGCACGCACTCGTATTCATAGCCCAGCAGCGTACCGCTGTGTATCCGGTCGATGGTGGCCGGTGCGGCGAGGATGGCCTGGTACACGGCCTTCAGGCCGGCGCTGTCGGGGAACTGCTTGAGGAAGATCTGGTCGATGCGCGGATTGCGCAGCAGCGAGATGATGTCGTCCCAGCCCGCCACGTCCAGGTTGAAGAAGTCGGGGATGGAGAGGAACAGCTCGATCGCCTGTTCGATCAGATCGAGCACGCTGGCGATGGGTTTCTCGATGCCGGTCTTGCGGGTCGCGTTCACCTCCAGCAGCGGGTGCATGGCGATCCTGGTCTCCGGCGCGAACGGCTGGAAGCCCTTGGCGGCGACCGAGCAGCGCAGCGGCTCGGCATCGGCATGCGGAATCTCGTACTCGCACAGGTATTTGGGATAGCCGAACAGCTCGCGGCCGTTAATCAGCGCCATCGCATCGTCGACGAAGATGTGCGCCGGGTAGTAGTAGATGTGGGCCAGCTCGCCCTCGTCGTCCATCGCCCCGACCATGATCCAGGTGACGATGTCGACCTCGGTGATCCAGCCCTTGGCATGGTCGACCGGGGCCGCCGAATCGGCGTGGTTGACGCGGGTGAAGGTCAGCAGCACATACGGCGAAATCGCCTTGAAGCGCATGCGCTGGCCGGCCACCTGGTTCAGCGTGTCGTCCAGCGTGGCCTGCAAATTGGACAGCGTGCCCTTGACGAAGTAGCCGTACATCTCGGCGTTCTTCAATTGCAGCGGCGAGTGCATCATCACCGAGCCGCCCTGATAAATGTATGAAGGCCTTGTCACCATGAACTCATCCGTATCCTCAGATCAACATCTTCCCAGTGTATTGCAATTCAACAGACTGTTGCCGAAAAAAATCTGCGGCCATGGGTGTACGATGTCGATTACGCCACAGAGAAGGAAAACCGCATGGGCCGCGATCATCAAGAACACCGCGCCTGGGTCCGCATGCCGTCGGAGCGCCGGCTGGACTTGCTCGACCCGACGCCGTTCGACTGGGACGACAGCGACCTCGCGCTGGGCCTGGCGCGCACCTATCGCTGGGGCGGGCATTCGGCATGGCCGTTGCCGCTGTCGGTGGCGCAGCATTCGCTGACGGTGATGCACCTGCGCGCCGCGGCCTGCACGGCGGTCGGCCTGCAACTGGCGCCGCTGGCGGCGCTGCGCGAGCTGCTGCACGATGCCGAGGAAGGCTTGCTGGGATTCGATTGCGTCTCGCCGTTGAAGCCGTTCCTGGGCGAAGGCTTCAAGGCCTTGACGGTGCGGCTGGAGAGCGCCGTCTTCCTGCGCTACGGCCTGCCGCGCTGGACGCCGAAGGAACACGCCGCGCACAAGATGGCCGATCGGCTGGCGGCAGCCAGCGAGGCGGTGCACGTGGTGGGCTGGTCGGCGAAGGAAGTGCTGCACACGCTCAAGATCAGCGTGCCGCCGTTGAACGACGATCCGCTGCAAGCGGTCTACGGCGGCACCGCCTGGGAACCATGGCCGCCCGCCATCGCCAGCGCCCGCTTCCTGGCCGAGCTCGACCGCCTGAAGGCGCTCAGCTAAAACATGGGGTCAGATCTGACATTTGGACACAGCCTCGGCTATAGGACTTGAAACGCTTCAGTTCGTGTCCAAATGTCAGACTTGACCCCACTTTTGTGACCCCACTTTTGGCGCATGGCCGGGCGGGGTGGCGACCGCTACACTGGCAGCTGGATTTTAACCCTGGAGAATTTATGGCATCAGCCGACAACGAACTGGCCAACAACGCCAAACTGACCGCGCTGGCGCGCGCGCTGCGCGACCTGCACAAGCAGCTGATCCACGTGGAGACCCAGTACTTCGGCGCGGTCGGCAGCGCGCTGGAGCATCTGCAACTGGTCGCCAACCATCCGCATTTCGCCTGGCTGCAAAAGCTGTCCGGCCTGATGGCGCAGATGGATGAACGCCTCGACGAGCCGGAACCGGTCACACAGGCCGAAGCCCGCACCTTCCGCAAGGCGATCGAAGCGCTGATCGGCCCGTCCGAAACCGGCGACATGGAGTTCCGCGCCAAGTACAACACGCTGCTGCACGACGGCACGGACATCGTCATGGCCCACGGCGCCGTGCGCAAGTTGCTGGCCGGCATCGACGGCTGAGCGCTTTGTTGCAATTTATGAAGAAAAGCGCCTAAGCCGCCGGATTTAAAGCGCTTTTCACAGATATCCACACCAACTGTGGATAAGGTTGTGAATAACCGCCACTTGACACCCGAGAACGCCTTTAACGGCGCGGGTTTCAACAAAATGCCTAATCCACAGGCAAATTTTTTACCCAATAAAATCAAATACTTACGACATGTAAAATTCAGACTCGAAACGCTTTCGAGGCTGCTTGAAAAATATTTTTCTGTGCATAAGTAGGCCTTGAGACACGCCGGCGCCCGCGCGCCGGGGAATCCTTTGACAAAAGTACCGGCAAGGAATAGTGTCACTGTGAAGGTCCGCAATTCCCTTCTCCGACTCACCGTGGGATTGATGCATGAACCAGAACGACGACGACACCGATTGGATGATAGAAGACGAAGCACCGCCGGCCAGCCAGCCGCAAGCAGGCAAACCGGGGGCGGCCCAGGCGCCGCCGCCATGGCGCGTGCTGATTGTGGACGATGACGTCGACGTCCATGTCGTCACCAAATTCTCACTGAGCAACGCCTGCTTCCAGGGCCGCCGGCTCAGCTTCCTGCACGCCTACAGCGGCGAGGAAGCGCTGCACACGCTGCGCACCACGCCCGACATCGCGCTGGTGCTGCTGGACGTGATCATGGAAACCAGCGACGCCGGACTGAACGTGGCCCGCCAGATCCGCGACACCCTGCACAACCAGCTGGTGCGCATCGTCCTGCGCACCGGCCAGCCGGGACAGGCGCTCGAACACAGCATCATCCTCGACTACGACATCAACGATTTCTGGTGCAAGACCGACCTGACCACGCGCAAGCTGTTCACCACGGTGATCTCGTCGCTGCGCGCCTACTCCGGGCTGGAGCAGGCGCACCGCCAGGCGCAGGCGCTGCAACGGGAACTGGACCAGGCCAGGCAGCTGCTGGCCGCCGTCGACCAGCACGCGGTGATGATGACGCTGGACCAGCGCGGGCGCATCACCAGCGTCAACGATAAATTCTGCGCCGTCTTCCAGTACAGCCGCGAGGAATTGCTGGGCGCCGATCCGCGCCTGCTGCATGCCCCGCCCTATCCGCCGGACCAGCTGAGCGATGCGCTGCAAGCCTTGAAGGAAGGCGAAGCGTGGACCGACGTGGTCAGCGCCTGGCGCCGCGACGGCCAGGAAGTGCGGCTGCGCGCCACCGTCACCGCCAGCGACGACACCCCGCCGCGCTACATCGTCGTCGCCAGCGTCCTGCAGGCATTGAAAGTGCCGCTGTAAGTCGTGGATTGTTAAAGCACTTTTCCGGATATCCACAGACGCTGTGGATATCTATGTGGATATCACCCTCTTGACACCGCAGGGAGGCTTTACCTATGCGGTTTTCAACAAACTGCCCATCCAAGAGGCAAAATAAACCCCTTGAAAAATCAATGACTTAGCGCGTCAAGTATTCTAACGAGAAAATTTTTAAAGAAAATTCTTGTCAACATGATTTGTGCATAAGTAAACACCGGGGCGGTATAAGCTGCCGCGTCAATGAGGGGATTTTCGACGCAGTTCAGGGTGTAATAGCACCCGTTCGATCACCTGCGGCGCAACGTTGTGGGATTTCATGTATTCGATCGCGCAAACGGTGTTGAAGCTGGATTGCACCAGGATGCCGCGGTTGACCGCGGCACTGCATTGCTCGTCACTGCGCTGCTGTAATAGCGAAACGTTCATCATGATCCTTGGCAAAGGTTGGTCGTATAAACCCTGATCTGCGACATGCTAAAGGAGTATCGGCGAGCCTCGGCCAAAGTCAATGTCAGCTTCCTATCATTTCTGTATTTAAAGCGTTTCTGCGCGATAATAGTGCATGACTTCCGATCTGCCCCGCTCCCGCCCCTCTTCCCAATTCGATCTATTCCTGTCCTTCACCATTTTGGCGCTGCAAGGTTTTGGCGGTGTGCTGGCGGTCGTGCAACGCGAGATGGTCGAGCGCAAGCGCTGGCTGACTCAGGAAGAATTCATCGAGGAATGGGCGGTCGCGCAGATCATGCCCGGCCCCAACGTGGTCAACCTGGCGCTGATGATCGGCAGCCGCTACTACGGCTTGCGCGGCGGCCTGGTGGCGCTGGCCGGCATGCTGACCGTGCCGCTGCTGGTGGTGCTGGTGCTGGCCGTGCTGCACTCGCACTACGCCCACCATCCCGGCGTGGCCGGCGCCTTGCGCGGCATGGCGGCGGTGTCGGCCGGCATGATCGCCGCGACCGGCCTCAAGCTCGCATCCGCGCTCGGCAAACATCCGCTGCCGATGTGGCTGACCGGCGCCATCGCGCTGCTGTGCGTGGTGTTCGTGGTGCTGCTGCACCTGCCGCTGGCCTACACCCTGCTGATCCTGGGCAGCGTCGGCGTCACGCTCACCTACCGCAAGCTGAAGGGAGGCCAGCCATGAACGACGCCCCGCTGCATCTCGTGCTGAGCCTGTCCGACTGGCTCAACCTGTTCGGCCACTACCTGCTGCTGTCGCTGATGTCGATAGGCGGCGCGATTTCCACCACGTCCGAGATGCATCGCTTCCTGGTCGAGGAGCACCATTGGCTGACGCAATCGCAGTTCAACGATTCGATCGCCATCGCCCAGGCCGCGCCGGGTCCGAACGTGCTGTTCGTGGCGCTGATGGGTTGGAATGTGGGCCTCAACGCGGGCAGCTACACGGCGGCGCTGGCCGGCGTGCTGGTGACGATGATAGGCATCATGCTGCCGAGTACCACGCTGACCTACCTGGCGGCGCGCTGGGGCCATCAGAACCGCGAGCTGCTGGGCGTGCGCGCCTTCAAGCAGGGCATGGCGCCGGTGGTGGTCGGGCTGATGGTGTCGGTCGGGATCATCCTCGGCAGCGCGCACCACAGCTGGGCCACCGACTGGCCCTTGTGGACGCTGTCGGTGGCGGCCGGCCTGGTGATCTGGCGCACCCGCATCCACTTGCTGTGGCTGCTGGCTGCGGGCGCTGTGGTGGGCTGGTTCCAGCTGGTCTGAAACCCGGCACAGCGGGGTCGGACCCCATGCGGGGTCCGACCCCAACGGTTCATCGCTGTGCGGGGTTCTGGTAGCCGCCGTAGTATTTCACGGGGCTCCAGTCCGGCTCCACCTCAGGCAGGGCCGGCGCGTACTGCTGGAACTCGCGCGCCGCATACACCACCTTGCCGTTGACGATGGTCAGGCTGCTTTCCAGGTTCTTGATCTGCTCGGCCGCCATCGAGAAATAATCCTGCGGCAGTATCGCCAGATCCGCGTACTGGCCGGGGGCCAGCGTGCCCTTGAGCTTTTCCTCGCCGCTCATCCACGCGCTGCCCTGCGTCATCAGCTTGAGCGCCTGGTAGCGGCTCAGCACATCCTTGGGCTGCCACACGCTGAGCCCGCCCGCAGTCTTGCCCGTCACCGCCCAGTAGATCGACGGCCACGGGCCGTAGCTGCTGACGCGCGTGCCGTCCGTGCCCAAGCCGACCGGGATTTTCATCTCCAGCATTTTTTTAATCGGCGGCATCTGGCGGGTTTGCGCGCCGTACTGCTTCCAGTACAGCTCGCCCTGGAAGTACATGCGGTTCTGCACCGCGATGCCGCCGCCCAGCGCCTTCACGCGCGCCAGCTGCTTGTCGCTGATGGTCTCGGCATGGTCGAAGAACCAGCGCAGGCCGTTCAGCGGCGTGTCCTGGTTGACCTTCTCGATGACGGCCAGGTCGCGGTCTATGCTCTCGTCGTAGGTGGCGTGGATGCGGAACGGCCAGCGGTTCTTGATCAGCAGGCGCAGCACGGGCTCCAGTTCGCTCTCCATCTGCGGCGGCATGTCCGGGCGCGGCTCGAGGAAGTTCTCGAAGTCGGCCGCGCTCCACACCAGGTTCTCGCCGCCGCCCTCGGTGTTGTAGCCGTTGGCGTAGAACAGGTGGTCGTTATGGTCGGGCTTGGCCATGCCCAGCCAGCGCTGGTAATCCTCCAGCTCCTTGCCCGGCTTTTGCGCGAACAGGTAGTAGGAGGTGCGCACCGTCAGCTTGCCGCTCCTGGCCAGCTCCAGGCTGACCGCGTAATCGTCCGGATACGCCTGCCCGCCGCCGCCGGCGTCGATGGCGCTGGTCAGGCCCAGACGGTTCAGTTCGGTGTAGTACTGCTGCGTGGAATTGAGCTGCTGCGCGCGCGGCAGCACCGTGGTCTTGCCCAGCGTGGTGTAGAGGATCATCGCGTTCGGCTTGGCGATCAGCAGGCCGGTCGGCTTGCCGTCCGCGCCCAGCTGCACCTCGCCATCCTTGAAGCGGGTGCTGGCGTCGTAGCCCAGCGTGGCGATGCCCTTCTGGTTGAGGAAGCCCAGGCCGTACAGGTAGAGCAGGAACACCGGCTTGTCCGGCACCGCCTCATTGATTTCCGCCAGCGTCGGCAGGCGTTTTTCTTCGAACTGGAATTCGTTCCAGCCGCCGACCACCTTGACCCACGCGCCCTCCGGCGTGCGCGCCGCCTGCTCCTTGAGCATTTGCAGCGCCGTCTTCAGCGAGGTCACGCCATCCCAGCGCAGCTCGGCGTTGTAGTTCAAGCCTTCGCGGATGATGTGCAGGTGGGAGTCGTTGAGGCCGGGGATGACGGTCTTGCCGCCGGCATCGATCAGCCGGGTGCCGGCCGCTTTGAGTTTGAGTATGCGGGCATTGCTGCCGACGGCCTGGACCTTGCCGTCCTTGATGGCGATGGCCTGGGCGAACTCGCCCTCCTTGCTCATCGTGGCGATCTTGCCGTTGCTGATGATGAGGTCCGGCGCGGCCTGCGCGAGACCGGCGCAGGCCCATGCGGCCGCGAGTGCGAGCTGCTTCATTCTCATTGTCTACTGCTCCTAAAAAAAATCGGGCCGGCGCGATGCATGCACCGCGCCGGCCCACATCAGAGACCAGGGAATTGAGCCGGGCCCAGTCCGCTTAGTCCTTGATGGATTCGACTGCGAAAGTCAGGGTCACGTCGTCGCCGACGTAAGGTGCGTATTTACCGGCGTTGAATTCGGTACGCTTGATGGTCGCGGTGGCGTTGGCGCCGCAAGCCAGTTTCTTCAGCATCGGGTGATCCATGCACTGCAGGTGGGTCACGGTCAGCTTGACTGGTTTGGTCACGCCCTTGATGGTCAGGTTGCCGTCGATCGAAGCCAGCTTGTCGCCATCGAAGTTGAACTTGGTCGACTTGTAGGTGATGGTCGGGAACTTGGCGGTATCGAGGAAGTCTTCGCCCTGGATGTGGCCGTCGAACAGTTTCGAACCGGTGTCCACCGATTTGGTGTCGATGGTCGCTTCCACCGAGCCGGTCTTGGCGGCGCGGTCCAGCACGATCTTGGCGGTCGTGTTGTTGAAGCGGCTCTGCTGGGTCGAGTAGCCGAAGTGGCTGTACTCAAAACGGGCGAAGGTGTGGTTCGCGTCGGAGGTGAAATTCTCCGGTGCGGCGAAGGCGGACAGCGAGATACCGGCGGCAACCAACAGGGCAAAGATTTTTTTCATTTGTAAGACTCCAGGATGTGGGAACAATATGTAAGAACTCGACCCGGCTAGCTGGCGCCCGCCCGGTGCATGTCTACGAGTGAAGCGATTATGCTCGCCACATCTACCGTTGTAAAACGAAATATTTACCGCTTTACTATCGATAAAATCGATCATAAAACCGGCTGCTCATATGGCGATGATAGAGCAGCGGCGATCGGATGGGCATCTGCCTAAAGGCCGAGGGAATATCAGGCCGCCGCGGCGAGCGTCGCCGGCGGTTGCAGGATGCGCTGCTGCAAGCGTTGTTCCAGCGAGGCAAACGCCGCGCTGCTGCGCACGCGCGGGCGCGGCAGGTCCACCTGCACGTCCAGCGCGATGCGGCCGCGCTCGATCACCACCACGCGGTCAGCCAGCGCCAGCGCTTCGTGCACATCGTGCGTGGCCAGCACGGCGGTGAAGCCGCGCGATTGCCACAGCGCTTCGATCAACTGCCGCATCTCGGCGCGGCCCTCCTCATCGAGTGCGGACAACGGTTCGTCCAGCAACAGCAACTGCGGCTCGTGCAGCAGCGCGCGCGCCAGCGCGGCCCGCTGCCGCTGGCCGTCCGACAACTGCGCCGGCCAGTCGTCGGCGCGGCCGCCCAGGCCGACGACGTGCAGCGTGGCCGCAGCAGCGTTCAGCGAGCGCGGCTTGCCGATCGCCACATTCTCCAGCACCGACTTCCACGGCAGCAGCCTTGGCTCCTGGAACAGGATGCGGACGCAGGGGTCCAGCGTGCCGTTGCCCACCGCGATGCTGCCGGCAACAGCGCCGTCCAGTCCCGCGATGGTGCGCAGCAGCGTGGTCTTGCCGCAGCCGCTGCGTCCCAGCACGGCGACGAATTCGCCGGCGCGCAGCGACAGCCGCAGTTCGTCCAGCACCGGACGGGCGCCGAACGCCACGCTGACGTCTTCCAGCGCCAGCGCCACGCCCTGCCGCTTGAGCGGCGGCGCCGGCCGCAGCGGGCGGCGTATCGTATCGTCGATGTCGAACAAGGCGGTCGAAATATACATACGGTTTACTCCATTCTTAACGGTAAGAGGGATGCCAGCGCAGGAAATGCCGTGCCGTCGCGCGCACCAGCAGATCGGCCGCGCCGCCCAGCAGGACGTACAGCAGGAGGTACAGCAGAATGGGCGTCCAGGATGGCGCAGAGACAGCCTCGGCAACGATCAGCAGCAGCCACGCCAGGCCGAGCCCGATGCGCACGGACCGCAGGATCGACGGCAGCGCCGCCGGCAAGGTCACGTCGCGAAACAGCGGCCATCCCGACAGGCCGTAACTGCGCGCCATTTCGATCAGCGCCGGATCGGCGCCTGCGGTTGCACGATGCTTAACATTTCCCATTGCCGGCTCCACGAGTATTCATGCCGGCCAGATTAATTCCGCGGCAACAAAATCAAAACGAATAGTTTTACGTTTTGATATGCACTTTCTTCTTTATAGGATTTTGATATATAGAAAGGAAAAAATAGTCGTTTGCCGCATGAAGGGCCGATGAGATACTTGCACTACTGCATCTCCCAAGCTGATTCCCCATGACTACACCCCTGATTCGAATTACCCATGCGAGCAAAACCTTTGCGCTGCCGGACGGCGGCCACTTCCACGCGGTGCGCGACGTATCGCTGGAAGTCGACCAAGGCGATATCTTTGGCCTGATCGGCAAGAGCGGCGCCGGCAAATCCACGCTGCTGCGCCTGTTCAACCTGCTGGAGCAGCCCGACAGCGGCGCCGTCTTCGTCGACGGCCGCGAGCTGACCGCGCTGTCGAAACGCGATCTGCGCGATGCGCGCCGCAATATCGGCATGATCTTCCAGCAGTTCAACCTGCTGCAAAACGCCACCGTGTTCGACAACGTCGCCTTCCCGCTGCGCATACACGGCGGCCTGACGGCGGCGCAGATCACCGCGCGCGTCAACGAATGCCTGGAACTGGTGGAATTGGGCGGCAAGACCGCCAGCTACCCGGCCCAGCTGTCCGGCGGCCAGAAGCAGCGCGTCGCCATCGCCCGCGCGCTGGCCAGCGGCCCGGCCGTGCTGCTGTGCGACGAACCGACCTCCGCGCTGGACGCCGAGACCACGCGCGCGCTGCTGGCCACGCTGCGCGACATCAACCGCCGCCTCAACGTCACCATCGTCATCGTCAGCCATGAGCTGTCGGTGCTGGGCGAGATCTGCAACCGCGTGGCCGTGATCGAAGACGGCGCCATCGCCGAACAGTTCGCGCTCGACGACGCCGCCAGCCTGGCCGAACCGCGCAAGACCGCGCTGGGCCGCGAACTGGCGCAGCACGGCGCCGCCAGCATCCTGGCCGCCCGTTCCACTTCAAGCAACGCCAACACGGAGGCCGCCTATGTCTGAATACCTCGCCTCCCTCGACGCCATCCTCGCCATGCTGCCGGAGATGTGGACCGCGCTCGGCCAAACCCTGACCATGCTCGGCATCGGCCTGACCGCCGCCGTGGTGCTTGGCGGCCCGCTGGGCATCCTGCTGTTCCTGGTGGCCGACGGCCAGTCGCTGCAAAACCGCCCCGCCGCGCTGGTGCTGGGCTGGCTGGTGAACACGGTGCGCTCCTTCCCGTTCATCATCCTGCTGGTGGCGCTGGTGCCGTTCACCCGCATCATCGCCGGCACCTCGATCGGCCCGCTGGCGGCCGCCGTGCCGCTGTCGTTCGCGGCCGTGCCCTACTTCGCCCGCATGGTCGAACAGAACCTGCGTGAAGTGCCGCGCGGCGTGATCGAAGCCGCCCACGCCATCGGCGCCTCGGAACTGCAGATCGTGCTGCGCGTGCTGCTGGTGGAGGCCCGCTCCGGCCTGGTGCTGGCGCTGACGGTGCTGTCGATCAGCTTCCTGTCCTACTCCGCCGTGGCCGGCGTGGTGGGCGGCGGCGGCATCGGCGACCTCGCCATCCGCTACGGCTACTACCGCTTCGAGACCGACATCATGGTCGCCACCGTCGCCATCCTGATCGCCATGGTGCAACTGATCCAGTTCACCGGCAACCGCATCGCCAAACGCCTCGACAAACGCTAACTAAAGGACTATTCATGCAAGCACCTCGCCGCAACCTGCTGCTGGCCGCACTGGCCCTCGCCCTCGGCATCGCCGCCCCGAGCTACGCCAAGGATCCGAAGGAACTGGTGATCGGCACCAGCGCCGGCCCGTACGCGGACCAGATCAAGCTGGGCATCAAGCCCATCCTGGAAAAGCAGGGGTACAAGATCAAGCTGGTGGAGTTCAACGACTACATCCAGCCGAACTTCGCGCTGGCCGAAGGTTCGCTGGACGCCAACGTGTTCCAGCATATCGTTTATCTGAATGAGTTCGCGGCCAAGAACAAGCTGCCGCTGGCCGACCTGGTGAAGATCCCGACCGCGCCGATCGCCATCTACAGCAAGAAGCACAAGGCCCTGACCGAAGTGAAGGAAGGCGCCACCGTCGCCATGCCGAACGACCCGACCAACCAGGCGCGCGCGCTGGTGCTGCTGGACCAGCTGGGCTGGATCAAGCTGCGCGACAAGTTCGATCCGGTCAAGGCGTCGGAGCGCGACATCGCCGTCAACGTCAAGAAGATCAAACTGATCTCGCTGGAAGCGGCGCAGCTGCCGCGCTCGCTGCAGGACACCGACTACTCCTTCGTCAACGGCAACTACGCGCTGGCGGCGGGCATGAAGCTGAAAGAGGCGCTGTTGACCGAGAAGATCTCGGCCAACTACATCAACCTGGTGGCGATCCGCAGCGCCGACAAGGACAAGCAGTTCGCCAAGGATCTCGCGGCCGCCTATCGTTCGCGCGAGTTCCTGGCTGTGACCAATAAATACTTCCCCGACTACTCGAAGACCGAAGACCAGCTGGCGCTGGAAGCGGCCGGCGCGGCCAAGCCGGGCAAGTAAGCGGCAGCAGCGCCGCCGGCTTCAGTGTTTCAGCGTTCCATCAGCCTGCGTGGTGTTGAAGCCGTCGCTGGCGATGATGCGGTACCTCAGGGGCTGGGCCTTGGCGCCCAGCTCCACCGCCACGTCCGCCGGCAGGCGCAGTTCCGGCTTCGGCAGTCCCACCGCATAGGTGCGCCATGTGCGGCCGCTATCGCCGCTCAACAGCACCGAGTAGGTCAGCGCCTGCCCCTGCGGATGGGCGCCGTTCCAGCGCAACACGACTGAAGCCGGCGCAGCGGTCTTCAGCGCCGCAGCGGCCGGGCTCATGGTGGCGGCAGCCAGTTTCAGCCGCGGCCCCTGCGTCTTCGCCTGCAGCACGGCGATCGCCTTGCCGTCGACTTCGATGCGCAATCCTTTTACCGCGGCCGACGACGGCACCGCGGCCGTGATCAAGCCGGCGCGGCGCGGTCCCTCGTCGCCGCTATCCTCAAGATAGAACACCTGCACCGGCGTGCGGCCGATCACCGCGCCGTTGGCGTCCAAGGTGACGACTTCCGGCGCGCCCGCCACCGCCGAAGCGCCGGCTTCCGCCAGCGTTACCGGTGAAATGCTGGCGATGGCGCCGCTCGACCAGCCCTTGTCCAGGCGGGCCACGACGAACAGCTGGCTGCCGGTCTTCAAGGCCTGGCCGGACTCCGGCTGCAGCGCCGCGCCGGGCGCCGGGCCCGCGGGCAGCGCATTTTCCGCCGTGATGCGCGTGCGGATCGCCTCATAGGTATAGGAGCTGAGCCACTGCCGGGAGCAATAACTCATCACATCGTTCCAGATCGAGACCGGCGTCGCCGCATACGGCGACACCCTGCCGGGCGCGGCCCGCCGGGGCAGCAGCGCCAGGTCGGCCTGGCCCCTGTCATAGCCGACAAACGGATGCGTCGCGTCGGCAATCTGCCCTCCGGCGAACGGATAGTTCGGATCGGTGCCGCTCTCGCCGCATATGCCGCCCACGTGCATGCGGCCCAAGGTGTGGCCGACTTCGTGGCCGGTGTACCAGTCGCCGTAGGAACCATCGTAGTCCCAGCCCCAGTCGGCCGCCCCGGTGGGGCCGGAACCGATCGCGCTCGGCGTCGGCGCGCCCGGAACCGCCGCGCATCCGCGCATGAAGCCGCCGCCGTCATCGACCAGCCCGAAATAGTGGGTTCGGCGGTCGGCGCCGTTGTTCACGTCCAGCGCGCGGATCTGCGCCACCTGGGCGTTCGCCTGGCCGCAGTCGAACGGCCACGGATTCGTGGCGGCCACGACCCTGGTGTTGTAGACCAGGTTGGTGATCGGGTAGCCGCGCTGGAACCAGGAACCGATGCGGTCGTAGTCCACCTGCCGTGGCGTGTGCTGGGTGCCGTTGGCTTCGGCGTACTGCAGGCCGATCACGGTCAGCCGGAAGGGAACGCCGGCGACCACGTTGACGGCGCGCGAGGTGGCGGCGCAATTGGTGCAGGGAACGGCCTGGCCCTGCTGGAACATGTCGCGCAAGGAGATCACCTGGGCGCTCAACGCGCCGGGCACCATGTTGGCCATCGGGACTTCGAAGGTCAGCGCCAGGTCGGCCCAGCTGCGCTGCAGCTCCAGTTTGCCGTTCCACTGCGACAGCACGGACACCGATGAAATCGGATCGAGCGTCAGCACCTGGCCGTTCGGCGTGCTCACTTGCAGCTTGCCGCTGATGAGCCCGTAACCCGCGGGCGTGTCCACATCCAGGAACACCCGGACCAGCGTGCGCCGCGCAGAGATGATGCCGACGCTGTGGTTGATATCCTGGATGCCCTGGGTGACTTCGATCTGCGTCACCGTGGCCGAACTGACGACCGGGTCCGCGCCGGCATTGAACAGCGCGGTGTCGATCACCGGTCCGGCCGCCGCCGGCGGCAGCACCGCGTTGCGCTGGTCCGGCCTGCCGGCGTGGGCCGCAGAGCAGGCGATGCAGCAGACCGCGGCCAGCGCGGCCAGTTTGGTAGAGATGCTATGCATGGTCAGCCTCCTTGATCTGCGTTATCGGCCAATAGCCCTTGGGGCAATCCTCGCTCGCCAATTTGGACTTGCGGCGCGCCACGCATCCGCACGCCGAGCAGATATTCATGTCGACCGCCGCATCGAACGTGAGTCCGTACAGAATATTTTTCGGCGCCGCCGTGTAGTGCGGGCACTGGCGGCACACCGCCATCCGCGCATCGGCCTGCTCCGCGCTCAGCGTCGCAAAGCCGCTGGCGGCCCAGCGCCCCATCGCGGCCACCGCATGCCCCACCGTCGCCATGACCGGGGGCGCGACGGCATCGGCGGCGGCCTCGGCAAAGGCCGCGTTGGCCGGCGACGCCACCAGCTTGCGCAGCAGCGCCGGCTGGCCCCGGCTCATGAACAGGGTCGAGGCGAAGCGGTCGTCGGCCAGCGCCCTGCGCAGCACCGGGTCCGGCGGCGGCCCCTCCATTTGCAGCAGCTCGGCAAACGCGCGGAGCTGAGCACTCCAGTCGCCAGCGGCGGCGACAGCCTTCAGCGGTGGGATCATCGCGCCCTCCTATGCTGTCTGGACCAGCAGGTGACTGCCGTCCGCGGCCAGCGGCTGGTTGTCCTGCGACACCACGCGCTCGACCAGCAGCACCATGCTGCCGCCGCCCACCGCGCCGCTGACGCTCAGGCGCACCAGGGCCGGATTGGCCGAATCGACCGCCGCAGCGGTGATGGCCAGCGCCGGCAGCAGCGAATAGTTCGCCGCATTCTGCGCGGAAGTCTTCTCGACCGGCAGGCTGAAGGTGACGCTCAGCACGTCCTGTGCCGTGGACAGTATCGCCTTCTCCAGCCGCAAGCCGGTCGGCGGCGGCACACCGCACGCGGGAACGCCGAAGAAACTCAAGGCGTTCGACAGGGTCTGCTTGCGGCAGGCCAGGCCCGGATTGGCACAGGGATCGAGGTCCGCCGCCGACTCGGGGCCGAACAGGCCGCACAGCGCCGCGAACTGCTCCAGCCCGCGCGACACCACGCCCACGTACACGGTATCCGTGACCATGCGGCGCAGTACGTAGGCGACCGCCTGATAGTCGGCGTCGCAGACGCAATTGCGGCCGCCGAGACGCTCGGCCATGCTGGTCAGGGCGATCAGCGCCAGCTCGGAGAACACGCCGGGCAGCCGCAGGAGCGCGCCGCTGATCACGACAAAGGACTGGCCGTCCGACACAAACGCGGAAACGTTGGGCTCGGTGCAGCGCCAGTCGACCAGGAAGCTCAGGTTGGGGTAGACCGTCCTGGCCCAGCCGATCACGCGCTGCGCCGCGATGCGCGGCGAAGGATCGCCGAGCGAACGGAACTTGACCGTCGACGCCAGATACCGCGCCTGGTCCAGCGTGAGCCAGCGCTTGGCGCTGTGCGGCACCGTCACCAGGTTATGCGTCACCCCGCCGAACACCGACGGCAAGGCCGTCGTCGCCAGCGCCATGGCGGCCGGGTTCTGGTACAGGTCCGCATACTCGGGCGTGCCGATTTCCGGCGGCAGCTGCTGCGGCGCCACCAGCGCCGCGCCATCGGCTTCGAAATGCACCTGCACCTCGTAGTCAGCGGTGACGATGCCGTTCGAGTTGACCAGGTGGCCGGCAAGGTCGCTGCCGTCGTAGTCGCCGACCAGCGCCAGCGAGTGTATCGAGGTCGGGACCGGTTGATCGTTCAGGATGCCGAGCACCACCTTGGCCGAGCCGCCGTCCGCCTGCGCCAGCAGGTCGCCGGGAGCCAGGTATTGCGACGCCTTCAGGCGGCCGTCGGAGGCCAGCAGGAACAGGTGGCCCGGCGTCACCAGGATCTGGCGCGGCGCGGTCTCGCCCTGCATCTGATAGAAAATCAGGATCAGGCCCTGGATGTCGGCGCTGGACGTCGGGCCGTTGCGGAATTTGATCTCGGTGGCTTGCCACTTCAGGTCGGCGCCGGCGGCGAGGATGGTCTGGCCGGCCTCCAGATCCTGCACCATGGCCCAGGTGCCATGGTCTTTCTCGATCGGCGTACCGGCGGTGAAGCAGGAACAACAGCAATAGCAGTAGGCGGGCACGCCCTGGCCGCCGCCGTTCGGGTCCAGGGTAAGAAAGGGGGTATCGACCGGCATGCCCAGCGTCGAGCAATGGGTGCCGTTGATGAAGTCGGCGTTGCTGCAGATACTGGGACACTGGTGGTTAAGTGGAGGTGGCTGCTGCGCAATCCTGTCGAGGCATACTTGCGTTACCATAGTTACATCTCCCTAGTTATTAATACGTCAAGTATTAAATACTAGAAAAGAGACCCAGATATACGCCAACTGTCACTTCAGATTAAATAATAAAAAAATATCGCTTTTCAACAACAATGCGGAATTCTCATCTGCAACGGGGCGACGCGCCGGCCGCCCCTGCGCGACATCAATCCAGGTCTGAAGCGCTGTGCCGCTCCGGCACCTGCTCGTCCGGCTCGCCGAAGGTCCGGTTGACCTTGCGGCCGCGTATCACCGCCGGCCGCGCCGCGATGTCGTCGGCCCAGCGCTTGACGTTCTTGTACTCGTGCACCGACAGGAACTCGCCGGCGCCGTATATCTTCCCGAGCACCAGCACGCCGTACCACGGCCAGATCGCCATGTCGGCGATGGTGTATTCATCGCCGGCGACGTAGCGGTGTTCGGCCAGTTGGCGATCAAGCACGTCGAGCTGGCGCTTGGCTTCCATCGCATAGCGGTTGATCGCGTATTCGATTTTTTCCGGCGCATAGGCGTAGAAGTGGCCGAAGCCGCCGCCCAGGAACGGCGCGGAACCCATCTGCCAGAACAGCCAGTTCAAGGTCTCGGTGCGCGCCGCCAGGTCCTTCGGCAGGAAGGCGCCGAATTTCTCCGCCAGATACACCAGGATGGAACCGGATTCGAACACACGCTGCGGCTGCGCGCCGCTGCGGTCGACCAGCGCCGGTATCTTCGAATTCGGATTGATATCGACAAAGCCGCTGGAGAACTGGTCGCCGTCGTTGATGCGGATGAGCCAAGCATCGTATTCGGCGCCGGCATGCCCCGCCGCCAGCAGCTCTTCCAGCATGATCGTCACCTTGACGCCGTTCGGCGTGCCCAGCGAATACAGCTGCAACGGGTGCTTGCCGACCGGGAGTTCCTTGTCGTGCGTGGCGCCCGCCACCGGGCGGTTGATGCTCGCGAACGTGCCGCCCGATGGGGCTGCGGCAGTCCAGACTTTGGGTGGTACGTACTTCGATTGATCCGTCATTCAAAAACTCCATGAACATTCAAGCGTAAAAGCATACCCTAATCGTTGCGCATCTGCGCTTGGGACACATTGCTCCCCGCCGGCACGCTCTGCGTCAGCCAGACATTGCCGCCGATGGTGGAGCCGGCGCCGATGGTGATGCGCCCCAGGATGGTGGCGCCGGCGTAGATCACCACGTCGTCCTCCACCACCGGATGGCGCGGCACGCCCTTGATCAAGGCGCCCTTCTCGTCCGCCGGGAAGCGCTTGGCGCCCAGCGTCACGTGCTGGTACAGGCGCACGCGCTGGCCGATGATGGCCGTCTCGCCGATCACCACGCCGGTGCCGTGGTCGATGAAGAAGCTGCCGCCGATCTGCGCGCCGGGGTGGATGTCGATCCCGGTCAGCGAATGGCCGATGTCCGAGATCAGCCGCGCCAGGAACGGCGAACCCAGCCGGTGCAGGCTGTGCGCCAGCCGGTAGTACAGGATGGCGATGGTGCCCGGATAGCACAGCATGATCTCGGCCACCGAGGTCGCCGCCGGATCGCCGGAGAACGCGGCCTGCACGTCGGACACCAGCAGGCCGCGTATGCCCGGCAGCCCGGCCGCGAACTCGCGCGTGATGGCGTAGGCCTGGCGCGTCAGCTCCTCGTCGTCCGGCACGGCGTCTTCCAGCGAGAACTGCAGCCCGCGCCGCACCTGCTCCGTCAGCCGGTTCAGGGTGGTGTTGAGGGTGTCGCCGACGAAGTAGTCGATGCTCTCGTCGGTCAGGTTGGGACGGCCGTAGTGGGTGGGGAACAGCGCCGCCGACAGGCCGTTGACGATGATCGTCAGCGCCTCGCGCGACGGCAGCTCGCGCACCTTGCCGTGGTGGCGGATATTGTGCGTGGCCTCGCGCGACACGCGCAGCTGCTCGATCACGCTGCCCAGGTTCCAGTGCGACGGCTTGACGCCGGTTCCGTCATAGGTATCGATAGTCATATTGTCTCGAATAATTAAAAACGCGGGCAGCATCGCCCATCATCGCAGCTTAATCGTCCGCCGGCAGCGGGCGAAGGAATGATTTCGCCCTTGGATATGCGATGACCGCATATCGCGTAAAATGCCGGCTCCACCGAACAATACGCCTCAAATGAATATTTTGCTGACACTGCTGCTGGCCGGCCTTTCCATGGTCGGGCCGCTGGCGATCGACACCTACCTGCCGTCGTTCCCGGCCATCGCCCAGACCTTCGACGCCAGCCCGATGCTGATCCAGCAGACGCTGAGCATGTTCCTGTTCTGCTTCGCCTTCATGATGCTGTTCTACGGCACGCTGTCGGACTCCTTCGGCCGCCGTCCGGTGATCCTGGTCTCGCTGGTGGCCTACATCGCCGCCTCTATCGTCGGCGCGATGGCGCCGTCCATCGGCGTGCTGCTGGCCTGCCGCATCGTGCAGGGCCTGGCGGCCGGCGCCGGTTCGGTGGTCGGCCGCGCCATCGTGCAGGACCGCTTCTCCGGCGCCGCCGCGCAGAAGATCCTGTCGCACATCATGATGGTGTTCGGCCTGGCGCCGGCCATCGCGCCCGTGCTGGGCGGCTGGCTGCAGGTGAGCTTCGGCTGGCGTTCGATCTTCTGGTTCCTGAGCGGCTTCGGCATCCTGATGTTCATCGCCGTGCAGCGCGCGCTGCCGGAGAGCCTGGCCGTCAAGGACCGCCATCCCTTCCACCTGGGCGCCATCGCCGCCAACTACTGGAAGGTGCTGTGCCACCACCACTTCCTGCTGCTGTCGATCGCGGTCGGCATGAGCTTTGCGGGCGTGGCGCTGTATATCGGCTCGGCCGCCTACTTCGTGATGAACATCCTGCATCTGCCGGAGACCGCGTTCGCATGGATGTTCGTGCCGCTGATCAGCGGCATGGTGGTCGGCTCCGCGCTGTCGGGCAAGTTCGCCCACAAGTTCGCGCGCAAGACGCAGGTGTGGCTGGGCTTTGCGGTGATGATCGCGGCCGGCATCATCAACGTCGCCTACAACAACGTCTTCGTCGCCGCCGTGCCTTACGCCGTGATGCCGCTGTTTATCTACTCCTTCGGCCTGGCGCTGGCGATGACGCCGTTGTCGCTGATCGCGCTGGAGTACTTCCCGAACAACAGCGGGCTGGCGTCGTCGATGCAGTCCTTTATCCAGATGCTGCTGTTCGCGCTGGTGTCCGGCCTGGTGGCGCCGCTGCTGTTCGACAGCGCGCTGAAGCTGGCGTGGGGCGTACTCGCCAGCCTGGTCGTCAGCCTGGTCGCCTGGCTGCTGGCCTTGACCGGCAAGCCGGTCACGCACTAATCACGCAATCAGGGCCAGGGCGTGGGGTTCACATCCACGTACTGCGCCCCGCCCTGCTCCGGTTCGCGGGCGTCGCCCTGGGCGGCCGATGACGCAGGCCGGCCCGGCGCCTGCGCAGGATTGCGCAGGCCCAGCAGCTCCTTGCGGGTCTCGACGAAATCGGCGCTGGACAAGGGGTGCTCCCGGTCCGGCCAACTCTCCTCCGCCCATTGCTGCAATTGTTCATAGCGTTGCCAGAGTTCGTTGACGAACTGGCGGCGTGCGGCTTCCTTATCCATGCTTCCCCCTGTGTGTCATGCCAGTCTGTGGCAAACTGCCGGTATCGTCCGTTAGGCGCCGCACCAACATACCATGGAACTCCACATCGTCATCGAAGGCAGGAAGGATTTGAGCGGGCAGCTGTACCGTCAGCTGAGCGATTCGATCCGCAGCGGCAGGCTGGCCGACGGCCAGCAGCTGCCGCCCACCCGCCTGCTGGCGGAACAACTGGGCCTGTCCCGCAAGACCGTCTCCGATGTCTACACCCGCCTGACGCAGGACCGGCTGGTGCTGGGCCAGGTCGGCAAGGGCAGCTTCGTCAGCGCGCCGGCCGAGGCCAGGCCGCGCCGGCAAGCCGCCGGCAACCTGGCCAGCGCCGCCATCGTCGCCCGCTGGGACGCCATGCACACGCCGCTGCGCCATCCGTTCCCGGAAGGCCGCTCGCGCTATGAGTTCATCGGCGGCTGCATCACGCCCAGCCTGTTCCCGGTCGACGAATGGCGCCGCTGCGTAATGCACGGCCTGCGCCAGGACGTCAAGGGCAGCGGCATGTACCGCCAGGCGGAAGGCATCGCCGAGCTGCGCGCCGCCATCGCCCACCATGCGGCCTACGCGCGCGGCGTGGTCTGCACCGCCAACAATGTGGTGGTGACGAACGGCGCCCAGCAGGCGCTGGACCTGCTGGGCCGCGTGCTGCTGGAGCCGGGCTGCGTGGTGGCGGTCGAGGAGCCGGGCTATCCGGCTGCCCGCATGCTGTTCGCCAGCCAGGGCGCGCAGATCGTCGGCATCGGCGTCGACCGCGAGGGCATGCTGGTCGACCAGATCCCGCAAGGCACGCGGCTGATCTACACCACGCCGGCCCACCAGTTCCCGCTGGGGATGCCGATGAGCGTGGCCCGCCGCGAGGCGCTGCTGGCGCGCGCGCTGCAGATCGGCGCCATCATCATCGAGGACGACTACGACAGCGAGTTCCGCTACGAGGGCCGCCCCACCGATTCGCTGCAAAGCATGGACCGGCACGGCGTGGTGGCCTTCGTCGGCAGCTTCTCCAAGGTGATGCTGCCGGAACTGCGGCTGGGCTATGCGGTGCTGCCGGAGGCGGTGCTGAACGCCGTCCTGACGGTCAAGCACCTGAACGACTGGCACACCGCCACCGCCAGCCAGCACGCGCTGGCCAAGTTCATCGGCGACGGCTACCTGTCGCGCCATATCCGCCGCTGCGCCGCCATCTACGCGACGCGCCGCCAGCGCCTGCAAGCGCTGTTCGCCGACGCGCTGTCGCCGTGGTTCGAGCTGGTGCCGGCGAGCGCCGGCTTCCACCTGGCGGCGCTGTGCAAAAAGCCGCTCGACCTGGACCTGCTGCTGCGGCTGGCGCGGCGTGCCGACGTCGGCCTGTATCCGTTGTCGAACTTCTACGCCTCCACGCCGCCCAGGTACGGCCTGTTCCTCGGCTACGGCGGCATCGAGACGCTCGATATCGATGTCGCCCTGCTGCGCGTGCGCGACATCCTTCAGCAAATGGAGTAAAGCCGGATCAGCATGTAGAATAGTGGACGAACCGTAACGACGACCTCCAGCCATGCGCCTCACCTCATTTACCGATTACTCCCTGCGTACCCTGCTCTACCTGTGCGCGCACCGGGACCAGCTGGTGACGATCCAAGACATCGCCGACATGCACACGATCTCGAAGAACCACCTGATGAAGGTGGTGTACCAGCTGGGGCAGTCCGGCCTTGTGGAGACGGTGCGGGGCCGCAACGGCGGCCTGCGGCTGGCCAAGGATCCCAAGGACATCAACATCGGCGCCCTGGTGCGGATGACGGAGACCGACTTCTTCATGGCCGAATGCTTCGACCGCGAGCACGACACCTGCCCGCTGACGCCCAACTGCACCCTGAAGCACACGCTGAACGACGCTACCCGCGCCTTTCTGGCCGTGCTGGATCGGCAAACGCTGCAAGACATGCTGCCGCAGCAGGCCGAAGCCGGCGCCGCCAAGCCGGTACGCATCGTCCGCGGCGCGGCCGCCTAGCCGCCTGGCGCTATGCCGCGCCCTGCCGCAACTGCGGCAGCGACGCCATCAAATCCGAGAAACGCTGCCCCTGTATCATCACGTGCTCTCGCAGCAGATGCGCGGCCAGCTCGCCGTCGCCACTGACGATGGCCTGCACCACGCCGTCGTGCTCATGGTAGGAATTGTGCAGACGGTCGCGCACCCGCAACTGCAGGCGGCGGTAAGGCCGCAGGCGGCGGTACAGATTGCGCGTCTGCTCGATCAGGAACTGGTTATGGCTGCCGGCGTAGATCGCCTCGTGGAATAACTCGTTCTTGTAGTAGTAGACGTCCGGCTCCTGCGCATCGCGCGCATCCAGGCAGGCCTGGTGCGCCGCCAGCAGCGACTGCTGCTCTTCGCGCGTCATGCGCCGCGCCGCCAGCCGGCCGCAGGTCGCCTCCAGCTCCGACATCACCTCGAACATCTCCACCAACTGCTGCGGCCCCAGCTCGGCCACGATGGCGCCGCGCCGCGGCCGTATCACCACCAGCCCCATGGACGCCAGCTGTATCAAGGTCTCGCGCACCGGCGTGCGGGAGACGCCGAAACGGGCGGCCAGTTCGGTTTCGTCCAGATGCTGGCCGGGCTTGAGCTCGCCGACGGCAATCATCTCTTCTATTTCTTCGCGCAACGTGGCGGAATGGGTGGTCATGGTGTTTGCAGCCTTGTGTATAACAAGCTTCATTATAAGCAGTGGATTTAGCTTGACAATGTATTCCAACGATATATTCTTGTATACACAAAAAAGATCGTTGCATATTTGACCCACCTTGGAGGAATTATGAGCGTTATCACCCGCAGGACCGTCCTGGCCGCCCTGGCCGCCAGCCCTTTGCTCCTGCAACCGGCATGGGCGCAGAACACCACCCTCAAGATTTCGCACCAATTCCCCGGCGGGACCGTCGCCGAAGGCGATTTCCGAGACCGCCTGACCCGCATGTTCGCCGCCGAGGTGGAAAAGCGCAGCAAGGGCAGCCTCAAATTCGAGATCTATCCCGGCTCCTCGCTGATGAAGACCAACGCCCAGTTCTCCGCCATGCGCAAGGGCGCGCTGGACATGTCGCTGGTGCCGCTGTCGTACGCCGGCGGCGAAGTCCCGGAAGTGAACATCGGCCTGATGCCCGGCCTGGTGACGTCCTACGAGCAGGCCTACGGCTGGAAGAACGCCGAAGTGGGCAAGGAGTTGAGCCGCATCCTGAATGAAAAAGGCATCGTCTTGATCAGCTGGATCTGGCAGGCCGGCGGCGTGGCCTCGCGCACCAAGCCGGTGATCGATCCGGACGACGCCAAGGGCATGAAGATACGCGGCGGCTCGCGCGAGATGGACCTGATCCTCAAGGCCGCCGGCGCCGCCGTGGTGTCGCTGCCGTCCAACGAAATCTACGCCGCCATGCAGACCGGCGCGATGGAAGCGGCGCTGACCTCCTCCACCTCGCTGATCTCGTTCCGGCTGGAGGAAGTGTCGAAGGCGCTGACCACCGGCCGCGCCGGCGCCTACTGGTTCATGTTCGAGCCGCTGATGATGTCCAAGGCCGTGTTCGACCGCCTGAGCAAGGACCAGCAAGCCACCATCATGGCGGTCGGCGCCGAGATGGAGACGTTCGCGCTGAACTCGGCCAAGGCCGACGACTCGGAAGTGGCCAACGTCTACGCCAAAGCCAAGGCCAAGGTGGTCGACCTGAATCCGGCCGCGCTGAAGAAGTGGCAGGCCATCGCCCGCGCCACCGCCTGGAAGGACTACGGCGAACGCAATGACAACTGCGCCAAGCTGCTGAAACTGGCGGAGAAGACGCTGTGAGCCACGGCATGGAGCTGGAGCCGCCGCGTGCGGCCGCCCCGCCGGACAACGCCGTCGTCGCGGCGGCGACCGCGCTGCTGAACAAGCTCAATCACGGGCTGATGATGGTGTCCATGGTGGCGCTGGTGCTGACGGCCTTCGTGCTGACCTACTCCGTGGTGTCGCGCTACTTCTTCCACGCGCCCACCGACTGGCAGGACGAGGCCTCGGTGTTCATGCTGGTCGGCGTGACCTTCTTCTGCACCGCCTACGTGCAATCGCAGCGCGGCCATATCGGCATCGAGGCGCTGGCCACGCTGCTGCCGCCACGCGTGAATGCGGCGCGGCTGTTCATGGTGGACCTGGTGTCGGCGCTGTTCTGCGCCTTCTTCTCATGGAAATCATGGACGCTGTTCCATGAGGCCTGGGTCGACGGCCAGACCACCTCGTCGACCTTCGCGCCGCCGCTGTGGATCCCCTACGCCATGATGGCCGCCGGGATGACCATCCTGACGCTGCAAATCGTGCTGCAAACGCTGGCACGCATGACCAACAAATCTTCATCGGAGCGCCCGGCATGAGCGACCTGACTCTTGGCGCCCTGTACGGCGCCGTCACCCTGGTGGTGATGTTCTCCGGGATGCCGATCGCCTTCGCGCTGGGCGTGGTGGCCACCGGCTTCATGTACTTCTGCATGCCGCCCTCCTCGCTCGACACCATCACGCAGAACGTGTACGAGGAAATGGCGTCGATCACGCTGCTGTCCATCCCCCTGTTCATCCTGAAGGGCGCGGCCATCGGCAAATCCCCCGCGGGCAAGGACCTGTACTCCGCCATCCACACCTGGATGCACAAGATACCGGGCGGCCTGGGTATCGCCAACGTATTCGCCTGCGCGCTGTTCGCGGCGATGGCCGGCTCCTCGCCCGCCACCTGCTCGGCCATCGGCTCGGCCGGCATTCCCGAGATGCGCCGCCGCGGCTACTCGCCCGGTTTCGCGGCCGGCATCATCGCCGCCGGCGGCACGCTGGGCATCCTGCTGCCGCCATCGATCACCATGATCCTGTACGCGGTCGCCGCCGAGCAGTCGCTGGGCCGCCTGTTCCTGGCCGGCATAGGCCCAGGCGTGCTGCTCGTGCTACTGTTTGCCGGCTACGCCGTCTACCGCGCGCACAAGGAATACAAGGCCGCGCTGGTCATCTACGAACAAGGCGGCGCCAAGTCGGCCTACCTGGAAGACGAGCATTTCACGCTGGCGCAAAAGGTCGAGATGCTGCCGCGCGTGCTGCCCTTCCTGGTCCTGCTGATCGGCGTGATGATCGCGCTGTACGGCGGCTTCGCCACCCCGTCCGAAACGGCGGGCCTGGGCGCGCTGCTGGCGCTGGTGCTGCTGGCCGTGATCTACGGCGTATGGAAGCCCAAGGATCTGTCGCCCATCCTCAGCTCCTCGATCAAGGAATCGACGATGCTGCTGCTGATTATCGGGATGTCGCTGTTCTATTCGTATGTGATGAGCTATCTGCACATCAGCCAGTCGGCCGCCGCGTGGGTGGTCAGCCTGCACCTGTCGAAATGGCTGCTGCTGGCGGTGATCCTGCTGATGGTGATCGTGTTCGGCTTCTTCCTGCCGCCGGTGTCGATTATCCTGATGACCGCGCCCATCATCCTGCCGCCGTTGAAGGCTGCCGGTTTCGACTTGATCTGGTTCGGCATCGTCATGACGGTGGTGATGGAGATGGGCCTGATCCATCCGCCGGTGGGACTGAACATCTTCGTCATCAAGAACATCGCGCCCGACATCCCGCTCAAGGATGTGGTGTGGGGCGTGTTCCCCTTCCTGATCCTGATGTTCGTGGCGGTGCTGTTGTTGTGCGTCTTCCCGTCTATTTCCACCGGCCTGCCGGACATGATCATGGGAGCAAAATAAATGAACTGGAATACCCTGCAGCAGAACCGCGCCGCGCGCTTGCAGCGGGCCAGCGCCGCATTGGGCAATCAGCTGGACGGCAAAAGCCTGCCGGCTGCGCGCATCGCGGACCTGCTGCATGCGGTGCTGGAGTGCGGCGACCGCGTCTGCCTCGAAGGGAACAACCAGAAGCAGGCCGACTTCCTCGGCCACGCGCTGGCCCACCTGAACCCGGAGCGCATCAACAACCTGCACATGCTGCAATCGGTGCTGGCGCTGCCCGAGCACCTGGACGTGTTCGAGCGCGGCGTCGCCTCCAAGCTGGACTTTTCGTTCTCCGGTCCGCAGGCGGTGCGGGTGGCGCGGCTGGCCTCCGCCGGCAAGCTCAATATCGGCGCCATCCACACCTACCTTGAGCTGTTCAGCCGCTACTTCATCGACCTGCCGCCGCGCGTCTGCCTGATCGCAGCGGAGGCGGCCGACCGCCACGGCAACCTGTACACCGGCCCGAACACCGAGGACACGCCGGCCATCGTCGAAGCCACGGCCTTCAAGCAGGGCATCGTGATCGTGCAAGTCAACCGCATCGTCGACACCGTGCCGCGCGTGGACGTGCCGGGCGACTGGGTCGATTTCGTCGTGCAGTCGCCGCGCCCCTACTACATCGAGCCGCTGTTCACGCGTGATCCGGCGCAGATCTCCGAGATCCAGGTGCTGATGGCGATGATGGCGATCAAGGGCATCTACGCCGAATACGAGGTGCAGCGGCTGAACCACGGCATCGGCTTCGACACCGCCGCCATCGAGCTGCTGCTGCCGACCTACGCCGAGTCGCTGGGCCTGCGCGGCAAGATCGGCAAGCATTGGGCGCTCAACCCGCACCCGGCGCTGATACCGGCGATCGAGGCGGGCTTCGTGCAGTCGGTGCACTCCTTCGGCTCCGAGCTGGGCATGGAGGACTACATCCACGCGCGGCCGGACGTCTTCGCCATCGGCCCGGACGGCACCATGCGCAGCAACCGCGCCATGTGCCAGGCCGCCGGCCACTATGCCTGCGACATGTTCATCGGCTCGACGCTGCAGATCGATTTGCAGGGCAATTCGTCGACCGCCACCGCCGGCCGTATCTCCGGCTTCGGCGGCGCCTCCAACATGGGCGCCGACGCGCGCGGGCGGCGCCACGCCAGTCCGGCGTGGCTGAAGGCCGGCCAGCAGGCGCGCGAAGGCCGCAACACCATCCCGCGCGGCCAGAAGCTGGTGGTGCAGATGGTGGAAACCTTCCGCGAGCATATGCAGCCGGCCTTCGTCGAGAAGCTCGACGCCTGGGAACTGATGGAGCAGGCGAAGATGGCGATTCCGCCGGTGATGATCTACGGCGACGACGTCAGCCACATCCTGACCGAGGAAGGCATCGCCAACCTGCTGCTGTGCCGCACCGACGAGGAGCGCGAGCAGGCGATACGCGGCGTGGCCGGCTACACGCCGGTCGGGCTGGCGCGCGACCGGCGGATGGTCGAGAATCTGCGCGACCGAGGTATCATCCAGCGCGCCGAGGATCTCGGCATCGACAAGCGCATGGCCACGCGCGACCTGCTGGCCGCCCGCAATATGAAAGACCTGGTGCGCGCATCGGGTGGCTTGTACCAGCCGCCCAAGCGTTTCCGCAACTGGTAAGGAGCCTCAAGATGGAAACACTGAACTACCGATTCGAACAAGGCACGCAGAGGCTGAAGGCGTCGCCGCAAGTGGTTGGCGTGGTCGGCTCCGGCAATCTGGAAGTACTGATCGAAGCGGCCGACCTGGCCGGCGCCTGCGCCATCGAGATCACCACCGCCGCAGTCGGCTTCGGCCCGATCTGGGAAGCGGTGATGCGCGACTTCCACCAGCGCTGGCTGCTGGCCGACACCCGCATCTCGATCAACGACATGGGCGCAACTCCCGCCGTCGTCAGCCTGCGCATGGACCAGGCGGTGCAAACCATGCTGGGAGAGCCGCGATGAGCCGGCCCGCAAGCTACCAGGAAGCGACCGCGCGCGAGCGCCTGCAACAGCTGTTCGATCCGGACAGCTTTGAAGAATTCCTGCCGCCGTCGGAGCGCGTCATCAGCCCGCACCTGGGGCAGCTGAACGCGCCGGTGGCCTTCGATGACGGCGTCGCCGTCGGCCGCGCGGCGTTGGGCGGCGTCACCGTCTACGCGGCGGCGCAGGAAGGTGGATTCATGGGCGGCGCGGTCGGCGAGGTGCACGGCGCCAAGCTGGTTGGCCTGCTGCGGCGCGCGGTGCGCGACCAGGCCAAGGCCGTGGTGCTGCTGGTCGAATCGGGCGGCGTGCGCCTGCACGAGGCCAATGCCGGCTTGATCGCGGTGTCGGAAGTGATGCGCGCCCTGCTCGATGCGCGCGCGGCCGGCATACCGGTGATCGTGCTGGTGGGCGGCTCGAACGGCGCCTTTGGCGGCATGGGCATCGTCTCGCGCTGCGCCAACGTGGTGGTGATGTCGGAAGAAGGACGGCTGGCGATGTCCGGCCCGGAGGTGATCGAAACCGCCAGCGGCGTCGAGGAATTCGATTCGCGCGACCGGGCGCTGGTCTGGCGCACCAGCGGCGGCAAGCACCGTTATCTGATGGGCGATTGCCAGCGCATCGTGGCCGACGACATCGCCGCCTTCCGCGCAGCCGCGCGCGATGCGGTGGCCGCGCTGACCGGCAAGCAGGTGGAGCTGACGCTGGAGGCGCTGGAAGCCGAGCAGCGGATGCTGGACGAGCGCATCGCCCGCTTCGGCGCGCTGCACGACCCGGTCGACATCTGGAGCGCGATGCAGATCGCCGATGCGGCCAATATTCCCATGCTCGACGTGGACAGTTTTATCGCGGCCGCCGCCAAGCACCGCATGGGAGCCTGAGGTGGAGCGTCAAAACATGGACTGGAAAAAACTGGCGGACACGCTGTTCCCGCAAGGGCATGCCATCGTCGAGCAGAACGATTTCCTGTGCGGCAGCGCGCAGGTGGATGGACAGGCGGTGGCGGTGATCGGCACCACGGGCCATACGCCGATCGGCGTGGAGATCGCGCTGGCGCAGGCCAAGGCGATCCTGCGCACGGTGCGCGATTTCCCCGGCATGCCGATCCTGATGCTGATCGATACACAGGGCCAGCGTCTGCGCCATCGCGATGAGATGTTGGGCATCAACAGCTACATGGCGCACCTGGGCAAATGCGTGGATCTGGCGCGGCGCAAAGGCCACAAGATTATCGGCCTGGTATACGACCAGGCGCTGTCGGGCGGCTTCATCACCAGCGGCCTGATGGCGGACGCCTGCTATGCCCTGCCCGACGCGACCATCCGCGTGATGGGTTTGCCGGCGATGGCGCGCATCACCAAGGTGTCCGAAGAGCGGTTGACTGAGCTGGCGCAGAGCAATCCGGTGTTTGCGCCGGGGCCGGAGAACTATCTGCGCATGGGCGGCCTGGAGGCGATCTGGGAAGGCGACCTGGCGGCGCATCTGCGTACCGCGCTCGCTGCTGTGCCGGACGGCGACCAGCGCAGCGCGTTGGGTTTGCAGCGCGGCGGGCGGCGTTGGGCGCAGCCGGTGATCGAGGCCGTGATGACGGATGGTCATGTCCGCATCGGCTAAAGCGGCGCAGATGCCGCAGCCAGGGATCGCCGCGCGCGGCCCTGAGCGGCATATGTTGGCCTGGCTTTCCGAGCAGGGCTGGCTGGCGGTGCTGCGCGCGGCGCAGCTGCAGCATCGGGCGGCGCTGACGCTGTGGCAGGGCCAGGATTGGCCGGCCGTGGTGCGGCGCTTCGATGTCGGTGCGCAGCCGGGCGACGTTTGTCTCGGCCTGCCACTGCCGCCGGACGAGCATACCGGCGGAAAAGTGCGCATTTCCCTGTCCGTGCCGGCGCTGGAGATCAGCCGGACATCGGCTGCGGTGGAACTGCGCTCCGCATTGCGCTACGCCGGGCCGTGGCGCGAGGCGCTGACGGCGCTGGAGAAAGAGGCCAAGCATCTTCACCTGCGCATCTATGGATCGTTGGCGATGCAGGTGCTGACTGGGCTGCTGTATCTGACGCCTGCTTCCGATATCGACATCCTGTTCCATCCGCGCAGCCGCAAGCAGCTGGAGGACGGCGTGACGCTGCTGTCGCGGCACGCCGCGCATCTGCCGCTTGATGGCGAGATCGTGTTCCCCGGCGGTTTGGCGGTGTCGTGGAAGGAGTGGCAGATGGCGATGGTCAATCCAGCACGTGTGATCGTCAAGGAGCTGCACGCGGTGCGGCTGATGGATACCGCGTCGCTGCTGGCGACGCTGGAGCAGGCATGATGCGCGCCAGCCCTCGTCCGGCCGCAGCACTGCGCATGCGCACAGGCGTTCCGGTCGCCATGGGACGTGCGGCGCAGCGCGATTTCGCCGGCGAGGTGGCGCGGCTGGCGCTACGCAGCCTGCATGCGGAGCTTTGCCTGTATCCGAAGCCCGGCCTGGTGTCGCTGGTGGACACCGGCAGCCATGACGACATGAACGCGCTGACCTTCATGCGCAGCCTGTTCTCGCTGCGGCACTACTTCAAGAAAATCTGCCTGGCGGGATGGCACGATGCGCCGTTCTCGCGGCTTAAACAGTTGGGCATCGAAGCGGAGGCCGGGATGCTGAAGGCGACACGCGGCATCAACACGCATCGCGGCGCAATCTTCAGCCTTGGCATGCTGTGCGCGACGGCCGGCCGCGCCCGAGCGCAAGGCACGCCGATGACGCCAGCCGCGCTGCGCGCCGCCATGCTGATACGCTGGGGCGAGGAACTGGCCATGCATGCCGCTCCTGCCGATACCTGCCCGGCAGAACTCAGCAACGGCCTGCGGGTCGCGGCACGGTATGCCGTCAGCGGTGCGCGGGAGGAAGGCGCGCTTGGGTTGCCGTCGGTGTTTGAAATCGGCGTCCCGGCGCTGCTGGCCTCGCGCGCACGCGGCGCCAGCATGACGCACGCCCGCATCGACACGCTGTTCACGCTGATGGCCCGCATCAACGACAGCAATGTCTACCACCGCGCCGGCCCGCAAGGGGCGCAGACCGTGCGCGCCCACGCCCAACGCTTCATCGACCTTGGCGGCACAGCCAACATCGACTGGCACGCCGAAGCGCTGGCCAGCCATCAGGTATTCATCCAACAACGCCTGTCGCCAGGCGGCGCGGCCGACCTGCTGGCCGCCAGCTGCCTGGTGCAAGCCATCGCCGCCATGGACTGCAGTCTGCGATGACGTCCTACGGCGCCCAATCCCGCCTGCTGCTGCTCTGCCCCGGCCAGGGTGGACAGCATACCGCGATGTTCGACCTGGCCCGCAGCAGCCCCGCAGGCCAGCACGCCAGCACGGTGCTGACCGACCTCGCGTTGGCCGGCTTGCCGCTGGCCGACGGCACGGACATCTACGCCAACCGCACCGCCCAGCCGCTGATCGTGGCCGCCACGCTGTCGATGTGGGCGGCGATACGCGAGTTCGCGCCGACACCGGCGCTGGTGGCAGGCTACAGCATCGGCGAATTGTCCGCCTACGGCATCGCGGGCGCCTGGCCGGCGGAGACCGCAGTCCGCCTGGCCGCAGAACGCGCGCGGCTGATGGACGCCTGCGCCCTCGCCCTGCCCGGCCAAACGCTGGTGGCGATCTCCGGCCTGGCGCTATCCCGCGTCGCATCCCTGCTTGCCAAACACGCTTTTTACATGAGCATAGAAAACGCCGACGACGCCTGCATCACCGGCGGCCCGGCAGCAAGCGCCGCAGCGCTGGAAGCAGCCGTGCACGCAGCCGGAGGCCGTAGCACGCGCCTGCCAGTGGAAGTGGCCTCGCACACGCGCTACATGCAGGCCGCGGTCGCACACTTCGCCACAGCCTTGCAGCGCACAGAATTCCAGGCAATGAGCGCGCCAGTGCTGGCAGGCATAGCCGCCATGGCCGTCAACGCCAAGACACAAGCAGTGGACCAGCTCTCACGCCAATTGGCCGAAACCATCCACTGGTCCGCCTGCATGGACGCCGCCGCCGAAGCCGGCATCACCTACGCGCTGGAGCTGGGCCCCGGCGCCGCGCTGTCGCGCATGCTGCAAAGCCGCCACCCGCATATCAACACCCGCTCCGTGGCCGACTTCCGCACGCTGGACGGCATCCGCAAATGGCTGGAGCGCGCCGCCGAATAAGGGACGGCGATACAACTCAACCGCGATTATTCTGCATCGCCCAGGCGACGATGTTGGACGCATCCATCGCGCCCGGCTGCCGCGCCACCTCGCGCCCGCCCCTGAACAAGGCCAGCGTCGGAATGCTGCGGATCGCATAGCGCGCCGCCAGCTCTTGCGCCTCCTCCGTATTGAGCTTGACCACGCGGAACTGCGGTTCCAGCCGCTGCGTCGCCTGCGCATAGAACGGCGCCATCGTCCTGCACGGCCCGCACCACGGCGCCCAGAAATCCACCAGCACAGGAATGTCGCTGCGTTCGATATGCTTGAGGAAGCGCGCGGCCGACAAGTCCAGCGGCTGTCCGGTGAACAGCTCCTTCTGGCACTTGCCGCACACGGGCTGCTGCGCCAGCTTGGCGGCAGGCACCCGGTTCACGGCGTCGCAATGGGGGCAAACAATGTGCAGCGACTCCGGCTGCGCGGCGGCGGTATTCGTCATCTTTATCTCCAGACAGCATCAAGCCGCCCATGATAAAGCAAGGACAAAAAAAATGCCGCCCACCGCGAGTCGTATCGCGGCGGCGGCGAAGATCACATGCTATCGGCTACGATGCCAGGCTCAGGTTTCTTTGCGTGCCCCGGTTTGCTTGCCGGCTTGCGCTGCCTGGGCGGCAGCCTGGGACTGGGAGGCTTGCCCACCCTGCATGCTGCCTTCACGGCTTTCGCGGCTTTCGGTGCCGTTGGAGCCGGCGCTTTGCATCGTCGAGCTGCCGCGCATTTCATTGCCGCGCGATTGACGCATGCCGTCCGCCTGGCTGATGAACGGGTCGGAGAAGCGTTCCACCGCGTCCTGATGGCTGCGCAGCGTTTTTTCCGTTTCTTCCGACGTCACGCGGGCCACTTCGTCGGCCAGCGCCTTGGCGGTGCGGCTGGTTTCCTGCACATGCTCTTCCGCCACCTTGGACAGGTCGACCTGGGTGTCGGCAGCGATGCGCGACAGATGCTGCTGATAGGCGCGCAGCTTTTCAGCGGCAGGCTGGGCATGGGCGGCAGCAGCGGCGAACGCCTCTGTCGGGCGATGCGCGGTGATGATGTGCTGGCCCGCCGAGGTGCTTTCTTCCAGCATGGTTTGAGCCAGTTGAATGTTCAGATCGCTGTACTGCTGAACGGTACGGAACAGGGACTTCGACATGTCGTTAAAGAACGACAATTGGGCTTCCATATGGTTTTTGGCTGCTGGGGTAACAGTTTGGGAAAATGGATACATAAATGTGCCTCGAAAAGAAAGAAAGTAAGGATGGCCTGGGGAGTGTCGAACCGGTTTCGACGACGCGTCTGCAGCGCGAATGCCAAGGCTACGTTAGACAGTCCCGCGATCTCTGATCTAGATCAAAGGTGTGCCATCCCTCTTTTCTTCAGTCCCGCGCACCCCGCCATCGTTGATACCCGAGGCCGCCTATGGCCAGCAGCAAGCCAAGCAGCAACTGCGTGCTCACCGTTTGCACGCTGGCCACGCCGTTGAAACCGACCACATCCAGCCCCGGCACCTTGGTCGCCTGCGTGGCCACGTACAGGCCGAACAGGAACAGCGCCAGGAAGGCGCGCGCAGTGCGGCTCAGGCTGCCCAAGAGGCTGGCCGCGCCGGCCAGCGCCAGCACACCGGTGAACAATGCGGCCGCGCGCAGCGGTTCCGCCATGGTCCAGCGCAGCAGCACCGGCGCCGCCAGCAGCAGCGCCAGCAGGCAGGAAGCCAGCAGCTGCGCGGCGTAACGCCGGCCGCTGCCGCCCGGCGCCGCGCCGCTCATCGCCGCCACGTCATGCTGGTGGTCGCGCACGCTGATGTCGCTGACCAAGATGCCCCAGATGGCGATGGCGGCAATCGTCACGCCGCCCAGTGCGACGGATGGCGCCAGGCTGCCCACGACCAGCAGCACCAGCGCCGCCAGGATGGCCGCCGGGTTGGAGATCAGCGTCAATGCCAGCACCGCCAGCGCCTGGCCGGCCAGTCCGGGCACGCGGGCCGCCAACGCGAACAGCGGCCGCACTAGCCGCGTCAACGGCCGCAGCACGCGGTTGGCCAGCGCCAGCGGCGACCAGCGGCCGCTGCCCGCCGCGCGCACCTTGACGCGATCCGGGGCGAAGCGGTGGAACATCCAGAAAGCCGGCAACAGCGGCAACACGGCCAGCAGCGCACAGCCCAGCCGCGTGAACACCAGTTGCGCCGACCATAGCCACGTAGGCAGATACACCGGCGGCAGCGCCGCATCGAAGGTGCCGCCGCCAAGCGCGAAACTGGTGCTGTGGATGGTCTCCTTGATCATCAGCACCGAGGCGCCCAGGCCGGAGAAATCGAGCAGCAGCAACGGCGTCCAGCCAAAGCTGCCTTCGACCGAGACTGCGGCGGGCAGCGCCATCTGCGTTAGGTACAAGAGAAAATACAGCACGTCGCCGCGCTTGCCCATCAGCGGCGCCCAGGAGTCGCACAGCAGCGCCATCGCGGCGGTGAAGAACACCAGCGGCAGCATCATCAGCGCGAACATCTGGCCGTAGACCAGCAGCTGTATCGGCCCCTCGCCGCGCACGACGTGCAGCACCAGCATGGTCAGCATGAAGATCACCAGCAGGCCGCCCAGATAAGCCACGCTGCCCAGCCAGCGGCCGAACAGGAACACGGCACTGCTCACCGGCGTGGCCGCCAGCACGGAGCCGGCGCCGCTGCGCACGTCCTCGCTCATGCGCCCGCGCGCGAGGTAGAAGCCCGCCAGGCCGAAGAACAGGCCGCCCAGCCCCGCGCTGCCCAAGGCCAGGCAGCTGCTGGTGTAGGCTACGCGCACATTGTCGGCCACCAGCATCACCTGGCTGCCGGCCGGATCGCCGACCATCAGCCAGGTCAGGACGATCAACGCCAGCACGGCCACCAGCGTGCCGGTGCGGCGCATGCGCAGCCGCACCTCGGTCAGCAGCAACAGCTTCAATGCCAGCGCGTTCATACCACCGCTTCCTGCACGGCATAGCGCCGCGTCATCAGCGCTTCTTCCAGGGTCGGCTCGGCCGGCACCGCGCCCGCGCACGGCGACGAGGAATGGGCGATGCGCAGGTGGATGCCATGCTCGTTGCGCTGCGCCTGCAGCACCTGCACTTCGGCACGCAGGGCTTCGTAGTGCTGCGCCTCCACCGTCACCGACCACACCTGGCTGCGCGCGGTCTGCACGAAGCTGTCCGGCGTGTCGTAGGCCACCAGCTTCCCTTTGTTCATGATGGCCAGGTGGCTGGCCATGTTCTCGATGTCGGACACGATGTGGGTCGACACGATCACCAATTTGCGGAAGCCGATCTCCGACAGCAGATGGCGGAAGCGCAGCCGCTCTTCGGGATCGAGGCCGGCGGTCGGCTCGTCGACGATCAGCACATCGGGATCGTTGAGCAGCGCCTGCGCGATGCCGAGGCGCCGCCGCATGCCGCCCGAGAAGCCTGCCGCCTGGCGGTTCGCATGCTCGTGCAGGTTGACCATCTCCAGCAGCATGCGCAAGCGCGCCGGGTCGCGCACGCCCTTCAGCGCCGCGAAGTACTGCAGGAACTCCAGCGCCGTCAGGTTCGGATAGACGCCGAAGTCCTGCGGCAGGAAGCCGAGACGCCCGCGTATCGCATCGGGGTTCTTCGCGATGTCGGCGCCGTCGAACAGGATCTGGCCGCTGGTCGGTTTGGTCAGCGTGGCGATCATCTGCATCAGCGAGGTCTTGCCCGCGCCATTGTGGCCGATCAGGCCGACCACGCCGGCCGGCAGGTTCAAACTAACGTCGTCGACTGCCCGCACGTTCTTCGTATAACTCTTAACGACATTGCGCAATTCAAGCATGTACCAAGGGCTCCTGGAAATGAAAGCGGGGCCGGCCCAGCACAATGCTGGAGCCGGCCCCGCAGACGGACGCCCTATTCTACTGTGTTATTTAAATAACACGGCAGCTTTTTGCACCGTCAGCCACACGCCGATCGCCAGCGGAATGCCGACCGCCAGCCAGCCGAAGGCCACCGCCGCCGGACTGGTGACGCCGTTCGAAGCGACGGCGTTGCCGGTCGATGCGGCCGCGTCGCGCTCGTGCGCCAGCTTCTTCTCGGCGGCCAGTTCGGCCTCGCTCATGAAGTGCTTGTCGGCCAATGGCGCGCCGATCTTCGCGCCCCGCCGCAACCCATGATGGCCATGCCGGTCGCCATGCCGGGGCGGTCCGGGAACCACTTGATCAGCGTCGACACCGGCGAGATATAGCCGAGACACAGGCCGATGCACACAACCAAGGGCGGGAGGTAGCACAAAGCAAGTTAGTTTGTCTTAAGGGTAGCGTTTCACATCGTCCAGCGTGAACCACAGCTCTTTGCGGTTCAGCGGCGTTTGCGGCGTCAGCAGCGGGTTGGGCAGGTTGATCACCAGCCGATGCTCGAAGCGCGCGTTGCGCAGCAGGCGGCCGTAGTGCAGATAAAACAGTTGCTCGAAGCTGCCGTCGGCCAGCGCCGCCTCCAGCCCCGTCCGCACGGCCTCGGCCAGGGCCGGATTGTTGCGGTTCACGAAGAAATAGTCGGCGGCCGGATAGTGCACCACGATGTGGGGGTCGATCGCCAGCTCGGGATGGCGGGCAGCCTCGGCCCAGATCTCGTTGGCCGAACGCGGCGCCCAGTCGATGCGGCCCGCATTCAGCATGCCGAACAGGCCGCTGTAGACCGCCACCGGATGCACTTTCAGCCCGCTGTGGCGCAGGATCTGCAGGTCCGGCCAGTCGTGGCCCTGGGCGCTGGTGTAGCGTTTCAGGTCGTCCACCGTGCGCACGTCGCGCAGCAAGTCCTTGTGGTCGGCGCGCACCAGGCCGATGCGCCAGCCGATCAGGCCGCGCGTCATCGGTATCCGCACCGGCAGCAGCGCCTCCTCGCGCTCGGCCGAGGTCATGGTGCCGACGATGTCGATGCGGCCCGAGCCGGACTGCAGCTCCACCAGCGCCCGGTTCTGCTGCATGCGCGTGGGCGACAGCTCGGCGCGGTAGTGGCCGCCGGCCTTGGCCAGCGCCAGCTCCAGCAGCGCCTGCCCGTATTCGCCGCGCTCGTCGTCGATGCTTTCGGCGCGCGGATAGCGCACCACGATGGGCTCGGCCATTGCGGCGCCCACCGCAGCCGAGAGCAGGCAGGCGCACAGCAGGCGACGCAGAATAGCCATGGATATCATCCAGAAAGTATCTGTATGTCAATACTCTCCCAGTTGTCCGGCGGCGTCAAGCCTGCTGAAATTTTAGTCAATTGCGTGCACAGCCGCGCAGAACGGTGTACACTTTCGTTACTTGCCGAAGGGAAATATCATGGCCATTGCCGCACTCAGCTCAGGAATCACCGGACTCAACGCCTCGGAACGCGCGTTGGGCAACAGCGCGCACGCGATCGCCAACATCGGCACGCAGGGTTTCCAGCCGGCGCAGGCGACGTTCCAGGAAAACGCCCCGGCCGGCAGCGGCGTCTCGATCTCCTTCCAGGCGCAGCAGTTGCAGGCGGCGGACGCGCCCAGCGGCACCGACCTCGCCACCGAAACCACCAACTCGCTGATCTACAAGGCGCAGTTCGACCTGTCGGCCAAGGTGATCCAGGCCGCCGACCAGAATCTGGGCACCTTAATCAATACCAAAGCTTGACAGGGTCTGGCCGAATCGGCACATTGAAGTCTTCCGAAGAGGGAGACCATGATAAGAGACCAGGAAACGCTCAACATCCTGCTGGACAGCATCCGCCGCTTCGTGCGCGAACAACTGGTGCCGCACGAGCAGCTCGTGGCCGACACCGACGAAATCCCTCCAACGCTGGTCGCGCAGATGCGCGAACTGGGCCTGTTCGGCCTCTCCATCCCCGAAGCCTACGGCGGCCTTGGTTTAACCATGGAAGAGGAAGTGCTGGCCGCGTTTGAAATCGCCCGCACCTCGCCCGCCTTCCGCTCGCTGTTCGGCACCAACAACGGCATCGGTTCGCAGGGCATCCTGATCGACGGCACCGAGGAGCAAAAGAACGCCTGGCTGCCGCGCATGGCTTCCGGCGAGATCGTCGGCGCCTTCGCGCTGACGGAGCCCGGCCACGGCTCGGACGCCGGCGCGCTCGAGACCACAGCCGTGCGCGACGGCGACCACTACATCATCAACGGCACCAAGCGCTACATCACCAACGCGCCGGAAGCCGGCGTGTTCACCGTGATGGCGCGTACCGACAGCAGCCGCAAAGGGCCAAGCGGCGTATCGGCCTTCATCGTCGAACGCGACACGCCCGGCATCTCGCTCGGCAAGACGGACAAGAAGATGGGCCAGCGCGGCGCGCATACCTGCGACGTGATCTTCGAAAACTGCCGCGTGCCCGCCGCCAGCATCATCGGCGGCAAGGAAGGCCAGGGCTTCAAGACCGCCATGAAGGTGCTGGACAAGGGCCGCCTGCACATCTCTGCGATATGCGTCGGCGTGGCCGAGCGCATGCTGGACGATGCGCTGCGCTACGCGATGGAACGCCAGCAGTTCGGCCAGCCGATCGCCGAGTTCCAGCTAATCCAGGCCATGCTGGCCGACAGCAAGGCCGAAATCTACGCCGCCCGCAGCATGGTGCTGGACGCCGCCCGCCGCCGCGACAACCACGAGGACATCTCCACCGAAGCCTCGTGCTGCAAGCTGTTCGCCTCCGAGATGTGCGGCCGGGTGGCCGACCGCTCGGTGCAGATCCACGGCGGCGCGGGCTATATGTCCGACTACGCGGCCGAGCGCTTCTATCGCGATGTGCGGCTGTTCCGCATCTACGAAGGCACCTCGCAGATCCAGCAACTGGTCATCGCCCGCAACATGATCAAGGCGGCCGAGGGCTGATGGACGCCATCGACACCGCCCGGATACTGGCGACGCTGCCGCAACGCCTGAGCGGCATCCCGCGCCGCTGGGCGGAGCGCGCACCGCAAGCCTGGGCGCTGCACGATGGCGCGCGTCACTGGACCTATGCCGAGCTGGCGGCCGCCATCGACGCCACGGTGGTGCAGCTGCGGGCCTTGCAGGTACGGCCTGGCGACCGCCTGATGGTGGTCGGCGAAAACTGCGTGGCGCAGGTGGCGCTGATCTTCGCCGCCGCCGAGGTGGATGCGTGGATCGTCAACGTCAACGGCCGGCTGTCGGCGCGCGAGGTGGACCAGATCCGCGATCACAGCGGCGCGCGGCGCGCGATCTACACGTCGGCGCCCGCCACAGCCCATGCCGCAGTCCCGTCCTCGCCGGAGACCGCCGCGCACGGCCAGCGGCACGGCGCCACGGGCGCGCCCTCGCCGTTCGGCCCGTGGATGGTAGGCGCGCTGAATGCGGACTGCGCGCCGGAGCCGGTACACGCCGCATCGGCGCAGCAGGTGGCGGCGTTGATCTACACCACCGGCACCACCGGCCAGCCGAAAGGCGTGATGCTCACGCACCGCAACCTGCTGTTCATCGCCGCCGTCTCCAGCACCTTGCGCGGCCTGACGACGAGCGACCGCGCCTACGGCGTGCTGCCCATCACCCACGTCTACGGCCTGGCCTCTGTCATGCTGGGCACCCTGTACGCGGGCGCCTGCCTGTACCTGTGCCCGCGCTTCGCACCGGACGCGGTGTTGAAGGCGATCCGCGACGACGGCCTGACCATCCTGCAGGGCGTGCCCGCGATGTACGCGCGCCTGCTGGAGACGCTGGGCGACACCGGCCAACCGCTGGCATCGCGGCTGCGCTTCATCTACGCCGGCGGTTCTCCGCTGGCGCCCAGCCTGAAGGCGCAGGTGGAGCGGCTGTTCGGCCTGACGCTGCACAACGGCTACGGCATGACAGAAACCTCCCCCACCATCAGCCAGACCCGCCTCGACCAACCGCGCAACGACGACTCGGTCGGCCAGGCCATCCCCGGCGTGGAAGTGCGCCTGGTCGATGCCGGCGGCGCCGACACGGAAGACGGCGCAGCCGGCGAGCTATGGGTGCGCGGCCCCAACATCATGGCCGGCTACTACCGCGAGCCGGAACTGACAGCGGCAACGATGCGCGACGGCGGCTGGCTCAACACCGGCGACGTCGCCCGGCGCGATGCAGACGGCGCATTGTTCATCGTCGGCCGCACCAAGGAGTTGATCATCCGTTCCGGCTTCAACGTCTACCCGCTTGAGGTGGAGACGGTGCTGAACGCGCATCCGGCGGTAACGCAATCGGCCGTGGTGGGCCGCGTCGCCGCCGACGGCAATGAGGAAGTCGTGGCCTTCGTCGAAATCGATCCGCGCCGCCAGGTCACGGCTGACGAATTGCAGCAGTACCTGGCGGGCCTGCTGTCGCCGTACAAATGTCCATCAGAGATTATCGCCATGCAGGCCTTGCCGGCAGCGGCCACCGGAAAAATATTAAAAGGGCAGCTGCGGCAACTGGCACAAAGATAACCACACCAAGGGGAGACCGGCATGAAACACATCACAATTGCGGCACTGATCGCGATGGCAATGGCAGGCGGCGCAGGTGCCGAGGAATTCACGGTCGGCGCGGAACTGCCGCTGACCGGCACGCTGGCCCGCGTCGGCTCCGGCATGCAGGAAGGCGTGATGGTCGCCGCCGAGGTGTTCAACAAGACCAACGGCAAACACAAGATCAAGATCATCACCATCGACGACGAATCGGCGCCGGCCAAGGCGGTGGCTGCGGTGGAGAAGCTGGCCAGCCAGGGCGCGGTGGCGATCACCGGCGGCTACGGCTCCAACAACATCTCTCCCGCATCCGACGCGGCCAACAAACTGGGGCTGGTCTACATCACCTCGGGCGGCGTGGACGACAGCCTGGTCAACAGCGGCCGCAAGAACTTCTTCCGCATCAATAACACCGCCGGCTATGAAAAAGCCGTGCAGGGACTGCTGGCGGACATGGGCGTGAAATCGGTGTCCATCGTCTTCTCGACCAAGGAAGCGACCTCCGACCTGGCCAACTCGGTGCAGAAGGTGTTGACCACCAAGGGCGTCAAGGCCGTCACCCACTCCTTCGATCCGGCCATCACCGACTTCAAGCCGATCATCAACAAGATCAAGCTGCAGGACAAATCGGAGGCGATACTGATGGTCGGCTACGAGAACGACTACGTCGGCATCCTGCGCGCGGCGCGCGTGCTCAAGCCGCCCGTCAAAGCGATGATAGGCGTGTGGTCGCTGGCGACGCCGAAGATGGCGTCCGAGTTTCCGGACCTGATGCCCAATGTGTACGGCACCGCGCTGCTGCCCTTCCCGGCCCACTTCGAGACGGCGGACGGCAAGGCCTTCGCCGACGCCTACAAGGCCTTGTACAAGAAGGAGCCGGACTATCTGGGCCAGTTCGGCTACGTGCAATCGATGCTGCTGTTCGAAGCCATCGCGCGCGCCGCCGACAAAGGCACGGTGAAGAAAGGCGGCGTGGCCGAAGAGCTGCGCAAGACCGACCGCGACACGCTGATCGGCCGGGTGCAGTTCGGCGCCAACGGCGACAACCCCAACTTCGTGCACCGCATGGGCCAGCACCAGGGCAAGAACATCGTCATCGTCTGGCCCAAGGAGACGGCGACCGGCAGCATGGTGTATCCGGGCCTGCCCTGGTAAGCCGTCGTGACGGAACTGATACTCCAGGCGCTGTATTCCGGCCTGTTGCAGGGCGGCTCCTACGCGCTGATCGCACTGGGCCTGGCGCTGGTGTTCGGCACCATGCGCGTGATTAACCTGGCCCACGGAGAGCTGGTGCTGCTGGCGGCCTACATCGCCTACTCGGTGGAATCGGGGCTGGGGCTCAATCCGGCGTGGGCGATACCGATAGCGCTGGTCGTGGTCAGCGCGACGTCGGCCGGCGTGTACTGGCTGGTCGGCCGCATCAAGCAGGACCGCGAGATCAACTCGCTGATACTCACCTTCGGCATCGGCGTGATCCTGACCAACCTGATACTGCTGATCTGGAAGGCCGATGTGCGCTCGACCAGTTCCAGCTGGCTGCAGGAAGCGTTCGTGGTGGGGCCGCTGTACAGCATGCGCAGCGAATTGATCTTCTTCGTGGTCAGCCTGCTGTTGATGGGCGGCTTGTGGTGGTGGTTGTCGCGCAGCTGGTACGGGCGCGCGCTGCGGGCGGTGTCCAGCAACCGCGACGCCGCCAAATTGATGGGCATCGCGCCGGGCCGCACGGAGCTGGTGTCGTTCATCGTGGCCGGCATGCTGGCCGGATTTGCAGGCGTGGCGCTGTACAGCTACGGCGTGATCCAGCCCGCATATGGCGGCGCGCTGACGGTCAAGGCCTTCATCATCACCGTGCTGGCGGGCGTAGGATCGATCCCCGGCGTGCTGATAGGCGCCGTGCTGCTGGGCGTGGCCGAAGCGCTGACCGTCACGCTGGCCAGTTCGGCCTTGCAGGAATTGGCAGGCATGACCTTGTTCCTGCTGGTGCTGTTCGTGATGCCGAATGGCCTGATGGGCGCGGCCCGGAGGCGCGGATGACCCCGAAAACCAGAAAGGGGTCTGACCCCGTACGGGGTCAGACCCCGGCATCCGGGTTGCGGGGTAGCACTCGCCTGATCTACGGCGCGCTGACCGCTGCCGCCTACCTGCTAGTCCCCACTCTGCTCGGCGCCGACAACTACATCATGAGCCTGATCGTCGCCGCCATGGTGATCGGCTGCGTCGCCCTGTCCTGGGCGCTGCTGGGCAACCTGGGCGGCATGGTCAGCTTCGGCCACAGCGCCTTCTTTGGCGTGGGCGCCTACGTATCGGCCATCGTCACCGTCAAACTGGGCGTGCCGGTGCTGGCAGGGATCGCGCTGGGCGGCATCGGCGCGCTGCTGGCCTCCGTGGTGATGCTGCCGGTGCTGCGGCTGCGCGGCCCCTACTTCGCGCTGGCCATCCTGGCCTACGCCCACATCTTCCGCATCCTGGCCACCGAATGGACCTCGCTCACCGGCGGTTCCGGCGGTATCGCCAACATCCCCGGCCTGCCGACCATCCTCGGCTACGACATGAGCGGCAAGACCGGCGCCTACCTGACGATACTGACCATCGTGCTGGCGTTCGCGCTGGCCTACCGCGCCATCCGCGCCAGCCACTACGGCACCGCCCTGCGCGCCATGCACGACAGCGAAGACGCCACCCGCGTGGTCGGCGTCAACAGCACCTTGCTCAAAGGGCTGATGCTGATGGTGTCCGCCTTCATGGCCGGCGTGGCGGGCGCGTTCAACGCCCACTACATCAACTTCCTCGAACCGGACTACGCCTTCAACGGCCTGTGGGTGACGCTGCCCATCGTCGCCGCCATCTTCGGCGGCTACCGCACCATCGCCGGGCCGGTGGTCGGCGCGCTGGTGGTCTACCTGCTGGACCAGCTGGTGTTCAAGACGCTGATCCCGACCGGGCATCAACTGGTGCTCGGCGGGCTGCTGGTAGCGATGATCATCTTCAGTCCCACCGGCCTGCTCGCCCTGCTGCGGAGGAAAGACCATGCTTGAGCTGAACAATCTCTCGGTCCGCTTTGGCGGCCTGACGGCGGTCAACGCCGTCACCCTGGCGGTCGGCACGCACGACGTGGTCGGCCTGGTCGGCCCCAACGGCGCGGGCAAAACCACGCTGTTCAACGCCATCTCCGGCCTGGTGCGGCCGACCGGCGGCACGATACGCTTCGACCGCCAGGACGTGATCCGCACGCCGATCTACCGGCGCGCGCGGCTGGGCATAGGCCGCACCTTCCAGATCCCGCAGCCCATGCACGAGCTGACGGTGCGCGAGAACCTGGTGGTGGCGCAGCGCTTCGGCACCGGCAGGATCGATGAAGACAAGATCGATGAGATATTGGAGTTCACCAGCCTGGCCGACAAGGTGCATCGCGATGCCGCGACCGAACTGGCGTTGACCGAGTTGAAGGCGCTGGAGGTGGCGAAAGCGCTGGCCACCACGCCCAAGCTGCTGTTGCTGGACGAAGTGCTGGCAGGCCTGGAGACCAGCGGCAAGCGGCGCTTCATGGGCATGCTGAAGGAGATGCATGAGCGCTTCGGCGTGGGCATCGTCATCATCGAGCATGATATCGAGACTATCAATTCGTTGTGCCAGCGGGTGGTGGTGCTCAACTTCGGCCAGTTGATCGCGGACGGCACGCCGGATGCGGTGTTCAACGATCCGGAAGTTATTCGAAGCTACACCGGAGCGGCGCATGCTTGAACTGGATCAGGTACGCGCAGGCTATGGAGCGATCAACGTGTTGTGGGACGTGTCATTGCGCGCCGAGGCCGGCCAGCTCACGACCATCATCGGCCCGAACGGCGCAGGCAAGACCACGCTGCTGCGCGCGATCATGGGACTGGTGCCTGTGACGGCTGGCGAGATCCGCTTGAACGGGGAGCGCCTGAACGGAACGCCGACATGGGAAATGGCGGACCACGGCATCGCCATGATCCCCGAAGGCCGCATGGTTTTCCGCGACATGAGCGTGGAAGAGAACCTGATCATGGGCGCGTTCCACAAATCGCACCGGCAGCATGTGAAGCGGCGATTGGAAGAAGCCTACGAGATGTTCCCACGCCTGCGCGAACGACGCACGCAGCTGGCCGGCTCGTTGTCCGGCGGCGAGGCGCAAATGCTGGCGATGGCGCGCGGCCTGATGTCCGATCCGCGCCTGCTGATTATCGACGAACCCTCGCTGGGCCTGGCGCCGTTGATTGTCAACGAACTGTTCGAGATACTGGAACGGCTCAAGGCCGGCGGCCGCACCATCGTGCTGGTCGAACAAAATACCGAGCGCGCGGTTGCGGTGGCGGATCATGTCTACCTGCTACAGAACGGTCGCGTGACACTATCCCAGCCCATTGCGGAAGTCAGTATGAAACAACTACACGCGCGTTATTTCTCCCGTTAACCAAGCTGTGCTCACCTCTGTGCGCGCTACTCATTCAGACGGAGACACTATTGCAATTTAAATTGCCAATTTGCAAGCGCTCAAGCGCGACTCTATAGCGGAGCTGCCAATCATACCGCACTTAGCAAGTGTCGCAGGAACAGTTGCCACCGTTGCAACATTTTATCAATGTAGTTCAAAAGCCACGTTTAACATACCTCCTGCTCGCAATTAAAAGTCTTTTCCATAGTTATATTAGTTAAGAAACCAATAGAACTATTTCCCCGCAGATATTCCATGTTGGAAAAATATATTGCTTTTACTCCTCGTTGATGGCAGTATAATTTTTTAAGAAATGTTATTTTGAATTTTTATTGCGGCGAAAATATTTTTATTTTAATAATATTAATTAAAATCCAAGGCTAGCACTATGGCAGACCGAAATGTCGGCATCACATTCCGTTTTCGTAGAAATGATTCAGTAGGAACAGCTGATGCTGAGTCCGATGATAATTACATATCAGATTGCTTCGTGGAAACTGGCGATTTGGAAGCTTTACGCAACTCGAATAGCCCAAAAAGAATTATTGTCGGTCGAACGGGCTCAGGGAAAAGTGCATTGATAAGAAGACTAGGCGAACTGGAGGATAATGTTATTGAGGTTCCCCCTCAGAATTTATCGTTGGGGTACATCGCAAACTCTGAAATACTAAATTTCTTTGAGACAGCAGGAGTAAATCTAGATTTGTTTTATCAACTTTTATGGAAGCACGTTTTAACCGTCGAGTTACTGAAGTACAAGTTCAACATTAATACAGAAGAACAAAAGCGGAATTTTTTAAATAATTTATTTGACACGATAAATCGTGATAAGTCCAAAGAGCAGGCAATAAATTATTTGCGCGAATGGGGAGAGAAATTCTGGGATGAAACAGAATATCGGGTTAAAGAACTTACAACAAAGGTTGAGTCAGAACTTAAAGGATCATTTGGAGCAGGATTTTCTGGTGTAAAAATGGATGCATCAGGAGGAAAAAAACTCACGGAGGAGCAAAAGCAAGAAGTGATACAGCATGGAAGAAGAGTTGTTAATGAAATACAAATTAAAGCTTTGGCCGATGTAATTCGGCTACTATCTGATGATATATTCAATGACTCACAGCAACTTTACTTTATAACAATAGATGGCCTGGACGAGCATTGGGTGGAAGAAAAGTTGAGGTATAAGTTAATCAGAGCCTTGATAGAAACAGTAAAATCATTTCAAAAAATTAAATCTGTAAAAGTAATAGTCTCCATTAGACTAGATCTTCTAAATAGAGTAATAAATGCAACTCGAGATGCTGGATTTCAAGAAGAAAAATATGAATCTCTATATTTAAAATTGAAATGGTCACATCAGCAACTGGAGGATTTGTTAGATAAGCGAATAGGAAAGTTGGTCAGATCGCAATATACAACTCGCCCGGTAAAATTAAAAGAATTATTCCCGACAAAAATCGGCAGAACTTCTTTCCTTGATTATCTCTTTGAAAGAACTTTTCTACGCCCCCGCGATGCCATTCTTTTTGTTAACGCCTGTCTGGAAAATGCTGAAAATAAAAACACAGTCACAGCACAAATTATCTCAAACTCCGAGGGAGAATATTCCAAAAAACGACTCATCTCATTACAAGAGGAGTGGGGTGCAACCTACCCAAGCATCGGAAAATATATAAAAATACTGGAAAAAAAACCTTGGAAGTTCAAGCTATCGTCCATTTCAAAAGAGTCAATTGAATCAATTTTTTATAATGATTTCAGTTTTGATCTTGATTCAAATGATATAGTGATACAAGCGGCCAGTGATTTCATTCTAAACAACAAAGGGACGCTCCACTCTTTCCTTCAAATACTATTCGATGTATTTTATCAAGTGGGGCTTGTTGGAATTAAGCCTGATGCAACCAGCAAAACATTTTGGTCGTTTCATAGTAACGATGGACCTAGTCCCGGCTCGGTCAAGCCCAACTCCGTTGCATACGTCCACTCAACATTTTGGAGGAGTCTCGGTATTCAGATAGGGGATTAGTAACCGAATATCTCTGCACATACTTACTCGGCTAGCCTCAAATATCAGTACCGAACACGATGTGAGAAATCTTTGGCGCTGCCAGCCACCCGCGCCTTGCCGGTGATGTGGGCTTGTTGCCGCAGCGAGTCGAAGCCTCCCTGCCCGGCCAGCGCGCCGATATCGAACAGGTAGCGGTCGAGATAGCCCGACGCCAGCAGCCGCCAATCCAGCGGCAAGCCGGGATCGATGCGCCGCGCCATTTCGAAGACGATGGTGGTGCAGTTGGCGATCAGCGTGTTGTAGAAGCGCGGCTCGCGCTTGAGCAGTGCGCCCTCGTCCAGATAGGACAGAAACAGCGAGCGCATCACCTCCGGCGGCATCTTCAGCCGGTACAGATACATGTCCTCTCCACGCACGTTGGTGCGCACGCGCAGGATATCGCGCTCATCGGCGGCGATCAGCACAGTCTCGAAGCGCTTGAAGAAACCGGCGATGGCGTCGAAGCTCTCGCCACGCTCCTTACGGATCTCGATGGAGAACGTCAGATAGCGCCCGTCGGCAAATCCGAACGACACCAGCGTATGCGCGATGGCCGGCCCCATCCAGTACGACAGCGCCACATCGACCGACTGCAACTGGCTCAGATCATACTGCCGCTGCTCCCAGCGCTGCGTGTAGTCGGTATCGCTGCGCCAGTCGAAGTTGCGCACCTGGTCCAGCGTGACCACGCTGCCCTGCACCCGCCCCGTGACCATGTGCGCCACGTCGTCAGCCCATACGCGCTCATGACTGGGCTTGATGGTGCTCCACCACCCCATCATCAACACGACGGCAGCCAGCCAAGGCAGCAGCACGCGCGCACTCCTGCGCCACCACCACAGCACCAGCGCTACCATGCTGGCAGCCCCCCAGACCACCGCCAGCGCAGGCGCGGCCTGGAACCACAACGCACCGACGCCCCACAGCGACAGGCACAGCACCACGAACGCGGCGCATAGCTTGCCGGCGAGAGTCAGGTATTTTTTTAACATCCCCGATTATAGGGGCTTAATCCTCTTTATCGTCGACACTGCTGCCGCAGCCGATCTGGACGCATATTACTTTTAATGCAATACTCACGACCACGCCAATTATTCCGATAAGTACCAACATGGCGATTTCCGTAAAGGGTGAAGAGACGCTTCACTGTAACGGCGCCGCGCTGATCAAGCCAATATCAAATACGGCGGCCATCTATCTCGAAACGGCATAACGGTGATTTCACTTAAACAGTTTAAATATTTTGTAGAGATCGTGGAGGCCGGCAGCTACTCGCGCGCGGCGGAGAAGCTGTACATCGCGCAGTCGGCGCTGAGCCGGCAGATCAAGGAGCTGGAGGACGAGCTGCAAACCCAGCTGCTCACGCGCGATTCGCGCCACATCGAGCTGACGCCGGCCGGCCAGCTGTTCTTCGAACGCAGCAAGCGCATCCTCGACGACATCGACCACACGGTGGTGCAAGCCCGCCAGGTCGGCCTGGGCGCGCAAGGTCTGATCCGCCTGCAGCATTCCAGCTCGGTGATCCTGACGCCGGCGCTGACCGGCGCGCTGCGCCGCCTGCTGACGGAGTTCCCCGGTGTGACGCTGGAAATCTCGATGGCGCCGTCGGAAGACCAGACCATGGACATCGAGGAAGGCCGCGCCGACATCGGCCTGATCCGCATGCCGACCTTGCGCAAGTATCCGCACATCCAGGTGCGCGAGCTGGCCACGGAGCGGCTGGTGGTGGCGGTGTCGCAGCACTCGCCGCTGGCGGCACTGGACAATATCGAACTGGCCGACCTGCGCGACGAAGCCTTCATCTCTATCCCGCACAAGAGCCGGGGCGGCCTGAGCTATCTGGTGGCCAATCTGTGCCTGGACCACGGCTTCTTCCCCAAGCAGGCGCGGGTGCTGTCGCGCAAGTCCTCGCAACTGAGCCTGATCGAAGCCAACCTCGGCATCGCCATCGTGCCCGAGTGCATGCGCCTGATGGCGCCGGCCGGCGTGCGCTTCATTCCGCTGTCGGGCGGCGGCCTGTTGACCAAGGTGGGCCTGGCCAGCCGGCGGCAGGCCGAGCCGCTGGTGTCGGCCTTCGCCGAGGCGCTGGTCCGCGAACTCAACCCGGCATCGTAGCGGGCGACTGATGGCGCTGGCATGTGGCACACTGGACGCCTGTAGATAGTCAACGAGGATGGCATGAGCGCGGGACCGGAAGACAAGGATCAAGCACAACCGGCGCAACACCGGCGCAGCACCGACCAGGACCGCCGCGCGCCGCGCCAGGATGTCGGCACGCCGCGCTACCTGGACCCGGGCGACACCGTTTTCACCCTGTGGGGCCGCGTGCTGATGGCGCGCTACCGGCGCATCGCCGCCGCCGCCACGCGCCACATCATTCAACGGCCGCTGCACATCGGCGTATCGGCCCGCATCTTCCACCCCGAGCCTGGCGCCACCGGCCTGCGCAGCAAAAACCTGCAATACCTGGAGGAATCCATCGCGCAATGGGTGATGTCGCGCGATGTGCTGGTGTTCATGATCCCCACCGTCAACACCGACGGCCTGCTGCACCCATCCAACATCCGCCTGCGCGACTATGCCAAGCATCTGGACGGCCTGGTGTTGCAAGGCGGCGCCGATGTGTCGCCGCAAAGCTATTCGGAAACGCCAACCCGCCCTGAATGGGGCGGCGACCGCGCGCGCGATATGTACGAGCTGGAGCTGCTGCACGAGTTCGTCGAGGCCGGCAAGCCGGTGCTGGGCATCTGCCGTGGCTGCCAGTTGATCAACGTGGCTTTCGGCGGCACGCTGTACCAGGACATCGCCTCCGACGTGCCCGATTCGCTGGCCCACGTCAACGACGACTACGACCGCAACCGCCACGAGGTCAGCTTCCCGGCGGGTTCCTCGCTGTCCAAGCTGTTCAAGGGCAAGAGCGCCGGCCTGGTCAACTCCATCCACCACCAGGCCGTCAAGACGCTGGGGCGCGATATGGCGGTGGAAGCCTTGTCCGTGCCGGACAATATGGTCGAGGCCATCCGCTACCGCAAGGCGCCTTTTGTGATGGGCCTGCAGTGGCATCCGGAATTCCATCAGGCCGGCGGCGTCGAATTGCTGGACTGCACCGCCATCCTCGACAATTTCCTGCGCGTCGCGCGCGAGACACGGTTCTAGGCCGCCGCAAAATTGCTGGCCGCAGATGCTTGCCGGGTGTAAACTCATGGCTTACACCGATGAGGCCTCCCATGACGGGTACGCGTAGCGCCACCATGATCGCTGTCAGCTGCCTGATGCTGCCCTTGGGCTGCGCCGCTGAAAACGCTATCAATGTCGCTTATAGCGAACGTCCGCCCTACATGATTCCGATGCCGGACGGCGCCCCCAGCGGCCTGACCGGCACGCCCACCGCCAAGGCCTTCAAGATCGCCGGCATTCCTGTGGTCTGGCACAACGTGCCGACCAACCGCCAGCTGATCATGATTCACGACGCCAGCGCACTGAACTGCGCAGTCGGCTGGTTCTGGACGGCGGAGCGGGATGGCTTCGCCAAGTTCACCAAGCCGATCTATCGCGACAAGGATTGGATGGTGCTGGCCAACGCGGCCCTGGCGGCGCGCGGCGATACCACGCTGCGCGCGTTGTTGCAGCGGCCGGAAACCCGCATCCTGGTCAAGGATAACTATTCCTACGGCACTGAGCTGGACAAGCTGCTGGCGCCGCGCCGGGCCAGCCTGGCGATCTCCACCGCCGCCTCCGGCAAGATGGTGCAGTCGATCGCCAAGGGCGTGGTGGACATGATGTTCGTCTCCGAAGATGAAGGCCATTACATCATGGCCCACCATCCCGGCGAGCAAACCCGCGAGCTGCGCCTGCTGCACTTCAAGGACATGCCCCACGGCCCCGAACGCCACATCATGTGCAGCAAGGCCGTGCCGGACGATGTCATCAACCGCCTCAACAAGGCGATCACCGCCCGCTGATCACAGCCCCCGGAAACGCTGGATCGCCGCGTCCACCATGCCTTCGGCGCTGCCGCTGCGGTCGAACTGCTGGCGCAGGTAGTGGGCGTCGCTGCCCTCGTGCGTGACCTGCATCAAATGCTGCAAGCCCGCCGTGCCGCCCAGCGCGGCGCCGTGCGGCTCCATCTTGCGCAGCGTGGTCAGGATGTCTTCACGCAGCGACAGGCTCTCATACGTCTTCGGATGCACCAGCGTGCCGTCCAGCCCGAAGCGGCAGGCCTGGAAGCGGTTGTAGTTGTAGACCAGGTAGTCATCCTCGGCCGGCGCCTCTTCGCGCCGCTCCAGCAGGTAGCGGCACAGCGCCTGCAGATACACGGCCAGCGCCGCCGCCCGCTCCACCGTCAGCGGCGTGTCGCACACGCGCAGTTCGATGGTGCCGAACTCCGGCTTCGGCCGGATATCCCAGTAGAAGTCCTTCATGCTCTTGATGACGCCGGTGTGCTCCATCTTCGAGAAGTACTCGTGCTCGAACGTCGACCAGCGCTGCATGAACGGCGCCCGCCCGCTCATCGGGAAAGCGAACACGGAATTCAAGCGCGCCGAGTTGAACAGCGTGTCATTCCCCTGCACATACGGCGACGAGGACGATAGCGCGATAAAGTGCGGCACGTAGCGGCTCAACGAATGCAGCAGGAACAGCGCATCGTCGCCGGAGGCGCAGCCGATATGCACGTGCTGGCCGAAAATCGTAAACTGTTTAGCCAGATAGCCGTACAGCTCCGACACTTCCTTGAAGCGCGGCTTGGCAAAGATGCGCCGGTCCGACCACTTCTGGAACGGGTGCGTGCCGCCGCCGCAGATGCCGATATTGAGCTGCTCGCCGGCCTGCACCAGCGTGTCGCGTATCACCTGCAACTGCGACACCAGCTCGCTGTGGTTGGTGTGCACGTCGCTGTTAATCTCGATCATGCTCTCGGTGATCTCCGGCGTGACGTTGCCGGGGAAAGGCTTGCGGCTCAACAGGTGCAGCAGGTCCGGGCTGGAGGCGGTCAGGTCGAAGTCCGACAGGCTGACCAGTTGCAGCTCCAGCTCCACGCCCATGGTGAGCGGCTGCGATGATTTGAATGGTTCCAATGGCATGTTAGTGCTCCTCTTTAGCCGGGGTTTCGTTGGCCCAGATCAGCGCCCGCTGGGTGACGATGGGGCCCACCACTTCCAACAACAGCGTCATCGCCGCCAGCGCGGCCAGTTCGTCGACCAGCACGATACCCATGTATTTGGTCTGCTCCAGCAGCAGCGTGACGAACACCGACATCGGCGACAGCGCGATCCCGGTCAGCAGCCCCTTGCGCCACGAGATGCCGCCGGCGTGCGAGAACGCGGCGACGGCGGCGGCCTTAACCACGAAGCGCGCCAGCAGCAGCACCACGCCCAGGCCCAGTCCGGCCACCACGCGCTCCCATTCCAGCGTGGACACGGCGAACACGAACAGCAGCACCGTCAGCAGTTCGCCGATGCCGCCGAAGTTGCGCTCGGTGCGGCTGAAGGCCACGCGGCTGTGGCGTGCGGCCAGGCCGAAGGTCAGCGTCGCCAGCACAGGCGACACGTCGAAGGCACGCGCCATCGCCACCAGCAGGATCACGCCCAGCGCAAAGGCGATGGTGCCGTCCTGCCCGATCGCGCCCAGGCGCCTCAGCACGGCCGGCACGATGAAGCCCAGCACGGCGCCCATGGCGGCCGATACCAGCAACTCGATCAGGCTGTGCGATATCGCCTGCGTCAGGCTGCCGGAAGTCTGGAACACCCAGAAGCCGACCACCACCTTGAACACGAACACCGCCAGCACGCAGTTGATGGCAACCAGATGCAGCACGCGCTCGGTCACTTGGCCCGAGCTGTCTTCCTCGTTGATCACGCGTAGCACGCCGGCCGGCGAAGTCGACATAGCCAGCGAGGCCAGCAACAGCGAGGTCAGCGACGGCATGCCGGTCAGATGGGAAATCAGATAGACGACGCCGAAGGTGGCGGCCGATTCGGCCAGGCCGCTGACGGCGATCCAGGGATTGATGCGCAACCAGTTCAGGTTGATGCGATAACCAAATTCAAACAGTATCAGTCCGAAGGCCAGGTTGGCCAACATGGTCACATTGCTCGATGCGCCACTGCTCAGCGCGGCCGGCAGGGCCTGCGCCATCAAAAATCCTACCAGACCGTAGACGCTGATGCGCGGCAAACGGGTCCAGCGGTGCATGAGTTCTCCCGACAGCCAGGCCAATGCAATTGCCAAAGGCCAGCCTAGTTCGGTCATGATGACCTGAATATCCGGCATGTACTTCTCCTTTTTAAAGATACTTGTACAATTCTGAACAATTACGGCAATTCTCACCGTGCGCTAAGGAACATATAGGATCAACATGCTTGAATTAATCAGTGAACATGCCTGCTACGGCGGCGTACAGCGCTTCTACCGCCACGATGCACGCGAGATCGGCCTGCCGATGCGCTTTTCCGTTTTCATCCCGGTGCAGGCCGCCGACGGCCACGTGCCGGCGCTGTTCTACCTCGCCGGACTCACTTGCAATGAAGAGACTTTCATGACCAAGGCCGGCGCCCAGCGCGCCGCCGCCGAAGCGGGCCTGATGCTGATCGCGCCGGACACCAGCCCGCGCGGCGCCAACATCGCAGGCGAAGCGGACAGCTGGGATTTCGGCGTCGGCGCCGGCTTCTATCTCGATGCAACGCAAGAACCCTGGGCCAAGCACTACCGCATGTACAGCTACATCCACGAACTGCGCGAGCTGGTGGTGCAGGAACTGCCGGTGGACGCCGAACGCATCGGCATCTTCGGCCACTCGATGGGCGGCCACGGCGCGCTGACGATGGCGCTGAAGCGGCCGGACGTGTTCCGTTCCGTGTCCGCCTTCGCGCCCATCGCGGCGCCGTCGATGTGCCCTTGGGGTAAGAAGGCCTTCAGCGGCTACCTCGGCGACGACAGCAGCAGCTGGGAAGAGCACGACGCCAGCCTGCTGATGGCGCGCTCGCACACGCCGTTCCCGGCCGGCATCCTGATCGACCAGGGACTGGGCGATAAATTCCTGGCCGAGCAGCTGTATCCCGAGGTATTCGAAGCGGCCTGCCGCAGCGCCGCGCAGCCGCTGGAACTGCGGCGGCACGCGCGCTACGACCACGGCTACTACTTCATCAGCACCTTCATGGAAGACCACATCCGCTTCCACGCGCGCTGCCTGGCGGCGCTGTAGCCGGCGCCCGAACTTGATCTAGAGCTTGATTTCCGTGCCCAGGCGCTGCAGGAACTGGCCCAGCCACGCAGGGTGCGCGGGCCATGCGGGCGCGGTGACGAAGTTGCCGTCGGTGACAGCCTGGTCGACGGGAATGTCGGCGTAGTTCGCGCCGGCCAGCTTGACCTCCGGCGAGCAGGCCGGATAAGCCGAGATGGTCTTGCCGCGAATGACGTCGGCCGCCGCCAACAACTGCGCGCCGTGGCAAACGGCGGCGATCGGTTTCGACGCGGCGGCGAACTGCTGCACGATTTCAATCACGCGCGGATTGAGCCGCAGGTATTCCGGCGCGCGGCCGCCGGCGATCATCAGCGCGTCGTACTTGGCCACGTCGACATCGTCGAAGCTGGCGTTCAGCGCGAACAGGTGGCCCGGTTTTTCCGTGTAAGTCTGGTCGCCTTCGAAATCATGAATGGCGGTCTTGATGGTCTCGCCGGCACGCTTGTCGGGGCACACCGCGTGCACCGTGTGGCCCACCATCTGCAGCGCCTGGAACGGCACCATGGTTTCGTAATCCTCTGCAAAGTCGCCCGTCAGAAACAGAATTTTCTTAGCTGCCACGGTATATCCTTTCGAGAAATGAAAACAAAAAAAGGGCCGCGACGTTGTCGTCGCGGCCCTTCGATACTACCCTTGTTTGGCTGGTCGTGCTTACACGCCGGCCTTGCCCAGCACGGTACGGATGGTGCCCGCCAGATCCTCGGCCGAGAACTTGGCCACGTAGGCATCGGCGCCCACGCCCTTGACGTGATCTTCGTTGGTCTTGCCCGACAACGAGGAATGGATCACGACAGGAATCTTGGAGAAGCGCGCATCCTGCTTGACCAGGCGGGTCAGCGTGAAGCCGTCCATCTCCGGCATTTCCAGGTCGGTCAGGATCATGGCGACGCGGTCGGTGATCGGCACGCCTTCGGCCTTGGCGCCGTCGGAAATGTGCTGCAGGCGATCCCACGCTTCCTTGCCGGACTTGGTCATGATGAAGTGTGCCCCCATCGCTTCCAGGCCCTTCTCGATCAGGTTGCGCGCGACCACGGAGTCGTCCGCCGCCAGGATGACCGCGCCCGGCTTGAGGATGACTTTCGGGCCGATGGTTTCAGGATCGACGTCCTTGCCTTCGGACGGCACCAGCTCGCGCAGGATGGTTTCCACGTCCAGCACCTGGGCCAGGCGGGTGTTCTGCACGTCGCCGTCGACGCGGGCGATACTGGTGACTTTGCCGCCGGCGGTGCCTTCGGCGGTCAGCACCTGGCTCCAGTCCAGGCGCACGATTTCATCCACCGATTCCACGGCGAAGGCTTGGGTGGTGCGGGCGAACTCCGTCACCAACATGATATTCAGACCGGTTTTTGGGGTCACACCGACGATGCCTGGCAAATCCAGCACCGTGATGATTTGTCCGCGCAGATTGACGACGCCCAGCATATGTGGCGGGGATCCGGCCACTGCGGTCACTTCCGGCATCGCGACGATTTCGCGGATTTTGAAGACGTTAATACCGAACAACTCGGAATGTTCACCGTTGGCGTCGGCGCCAAGGCGGAACAGTAGCAGTTCGAATTTATTGGAGTTGGTCAGGTTACTGCGCTCATCAACTTCCTGTTGAACTGATTTCATAGATTTCGTCTCCGTCGGTGTTAGCTCCGTAAGAAGTATAACGTTTGCAACTGCCCTCGTCACATTTTGAAAGAAGAGATATTGATTTGCAGCACGATATACAACGGTTGGCGCAGCGACGGACGTAAAAAAGGAAGCCCTCGGGCTTCCTTTTAATATGCTACTGAATTCTGGAGCGGGAGAAGAGTCTCGAACTCTCGACCTCAACCTTGGCAAGGTTGCGCTCTACCAACTGAGCTACTCCCGCAGAAGACGAAATTATGACAGAAAGATTTCAACTTTACTAGTGCCCTGACTCAACTTTTTAGAAAACCATCGATGGTGTAAGCTTGGTAGCGTTTTGCAATGCGTATCGTATCGATAATAAGGAACGGGAATGGATTCAATCGAAGTCGTGCTGGTGATGCTGCTGGCGGTGGTGGCCAGCGCCTACCTCACCCGCCTGCTGCCGCGCGCGGTGCCGCTGCCGCTGGTGCAGATCGCGCTCGGTGCGCTGATCGCCGCCAAGTCCACGCGCGGCGTGGACCTGGAGCCGGACCTGTTCTTCCTCGTCTTCCTGCCGCCGCTGCTGTTCCTGGACGGCTGGCGCATCCCCAAGAGCGGCCTGCTGCGCGACAAGGGCACCATCCTGGAGCTGGCCCTGGGCCTGGTGGTGTTCACCGTGCTGGGCGCCGGCCTGCTGATCCACTGGCTGATCCCGGCCATGCCGCTGCCGGTGGCCTTCGCGCTGGCGGCCATCATCTCGCCGACCGATCCGATCGCCGTCAGCTCCATCGCCGCCACCACGCCGATTCCGAAACGGCTGATGCACATCCTGGAAGGCGAATCGCTGCTGAACGACGCTTCCGGCCTGGTGTGCTTCCGCTTCGCCGTGGCCGCCGCGATGACCGGCGCATTCTCCGTCAGCACCGCCGGCCTCACCTTCGTCTGGCTGGTGGTGGCCGGCATAGGCGCCGGCGTCGGCGTGACGATGCTGGTGACGTGGGCGCAGCGCTGGCTGACCTATCGTTTCGGCGAACCGGTCGGCTCGCCCATCCTGGTCAACCTGCTGCTGCCGTTCGGCGCTTATCTGGTGGCCGAGCGCATGCATGCATCCGGCATCCTGGCGGCGGTGGCCGCCGGCATCACCATGAGCTACGTGGAGCTGAGCGGCCACGCGCTGGCCAACACCCGTATCCAGCGTTCGGCAGTGTGGGACACGGTGCAGTTCGCGCTGAACGGCATCATGTTCGTGCTGCTGGGCGAGCAGCTGCCCGACATCTTCCGCGGCGCCAGCGCCACCATCGAAGAGAGCGGGCACCTGAATCCTTGGTGGCTGGCGGTGTATGCGGTGGCCATCAACGTCGGCCTGCTGATGCTGCGCATGCTGTGGGTATGGGCTTCGCTGCGGCTGACGATTTTCAAACAGAAGATACGCCACCAGCCGCGCATGAAGATCAATCCGCGCCTGCTGCTGGCGACCACGCTGGCCGGCGCGCGCGGCGCCATCACGCTGGCCGGCGTGCTGACGCTGCCGCTGGCGCTGCCGGACGGCTCGCCCTTCCCTGCGCGCTCGCTGACCATCTTCCTGGCCTGCTCGGTGATCCTGGTGTCGCTGCTGGTCGCCAGCCTGGGCCTGCCGCGCCTGCTGGCGGGCATGACCTTCCCGCCCGAGCCGGAAGAGCAGCGCGAAGAAGACCAGGCGCGGCGCGCGGCGGCCAACGCCGCCATCGTCGCCATCGAGCACACGCAGGTGGTGCTGATGGAGGCCGAATCGTGCATCGATCCGGAGGCGTATCCGCAGGCGGCGGCGCGGGTGATCGCCTTCTACGAGCATAAACTCAAGGAAGTCGATCCCGAGAACGACGCGGCCTGGCGCAAGACCGACCACGCCGAGAAGGAGCTGCGGCTGGCGGCGCTGGACGCCGAGCGCACCACCATCTACGACCTGGCGCGGCACGACCGCATCTCCGACGAGATTTCGCGCAAGCTGGTGCGCGAGATCGACTTGATGGAAGCGCGCTACCGCTAGCCTACTCGGATCATTGACGTATTGACAATAATCGGTAATCATCTGGACCATGTTCAAAAAACGCTCACGCATCGCGCTCGCCATTGCCTGGGTTCTGTTCTGGCTGCTGATGAACATCACCGCCGTGCAGGACTACCTGCATGACGGGAATCACGACATCTGGAAGCCGATCCTGTGGGAGACCTCGTCCTCGGTGACGGCCACGTTGCTGCTGCTGGCGCAGCGCTACTTCACCAGCAAGTACGACGCCCTGGTGGCGCAGCCGCTGCGCTGGTTCGGATTGCAGCTGTTATGCCTGCCGGTGTATTGGGCGACGTTCGTGCCGCTAGCCTTCGGCATCCGCCACGCGGTCTACGCCATGGCCGGCCAGACCTACACCCACACGCCATGGCCCGAGACCTTCCTCTACGAAGACATCAAGATCACGGTATTCTTCAGCACCTTCACCGCCATCACCTTCGGCGTGCTGTCCTACCACGCCATGCAGGCCGAGAAGCTGCGCGTGGAGCGCATGAACAACTCGCTGCGCGAGGCGCAGCTGCTGCGGCTCACCCAGCAGATGCAGCCGCACTTCCTGTTCAATGCACTCAACACCATCTCCTCGCTGATGCACAGCGACGTGGCGCGCGCCGACGCGATGCTGATCCAGCTGGCCGACGTGCTGCGGGCGACGCTGGATGTCAGCGAGCAGCACCAGGTGACGCTGGAGATGGAGCTGCGCCTGCTGCGCGGCTATGCGGCCCTGATGAGCGAACGCTTCTCCGACCGCGTGCGCATCGACTGGCACATCGACGACGCCCTGCTCGACTGCCAGGTACCGGTGATGAGCATGCAGCCACTGCTGGAGAATATCTTCAAGCACACCGTCGAACGCCGCCGCCAGGCCACCGCCATCACCATCTCGGTCAGCCGCGACCAGGACGCCATGCTGCTGCGGCTGGAGGATGACGGCGGCACGCTGGCAAACAGCGCCACGCCCGGCCCCACAGCCGGCAGCGGCATCGGCGTGCGCAACCTGCGCGAACGGCTGGCGGCGCTGTATGGCGCCGGCGCTTCCTTCGACCTGATCCAACTATCGCCCGCCGGTGTGCGGGCAGAAATGCGATTGCCATGCGCGTCCTGATCGTCGACGACGAGCGCCCCGCGCGCGACAAGATGCGCCGCCTGCTGGAACAGGAGGCCGACATCACCGCCATCGACGAAGCCCGCGACGGCGTCGACGCGCTGGAGCGCCTGCCAGGCTTCGCGCCCGACCTGCTGCTGCTCGACATCCAGATGCCCGAGATCACCGGCCTGGACGTCGCCGCCTCGCTGCCGGCGCCGGCGCCGCTGGTGGTGTTCGTCACCGCCTACGACGAATACGCGATCCGCGCCTTCGACGCCAACGCCATCGATTACCTGCTTAAACCTTACGACCAGCAGCGTCTGCAACGCGCCCTCCAGCGCGTGCGCGAACGTCTCGCGCAGCAGCGCGCAGCCGCCCTGACCGTTCCATCCATGCCCTTGAACCTCCACGAAGAAACCATCTCCGCACCACCCGCTCCGCAGCCCGCGCTGCCCGCCATCCGCCAGTTGCTGATCCCCGAACGCGGCGGCACCCGCATCGTCCGGGTCGAGCAGATCCAATGGATAGAAACCGCCGACAACTACGTCGTGCTGCACACCGACGACGGCCAGCCGCTGATGCGCCAGACGCTGGCCGGCCTGGTGGACAAGCTCGGTCCGCGCTTCCAGCGCTGCCACCGCCGCGCCGCCGTGCAGCTGGACTGGGTCGCCAGCGTGCAGCACCTCGACAAGGGCGACGGCGAACTGGTGCTGCGCAGCGGCGCCCGCGTGCCCTGCTCGCGCCAGTACCGCGCCGAAGTGATGGACCGCCTGCAGGCGACGGCTAGCCGTGCGCCGGCACAGCCGCCATCCTGCTAGCCTCTTTCAGCAAGGGCCAGCCTGTGCCCGGACAGCAGGCGTCGTCGTCAACCAAGATCAGGAGACCACCATGCACAGCATCCAGAAGATCACTCCCTTCCTGTGGTTCTCGGGCCGCGCCGAGGAGGCCGCCGAGTATTACGTCGGCATTTTCCGCAACTCCCGCATCTGCCAGGTCATACGCTATACCGAGGCCGGCCAGGAACAGCACCGGCAGCCGCCAGGCAGCGCCATGACCGTCGCCCTGAAACTGGACGGCCAGGACTTCACGCTGCTGAACGGCGGGCCGATCTTCCAGTTCACGCCGGCGATCTCCTTCGTGGTCAACTGCGAAAGCCAGGAAGAGATCGATTATTTCTGGGAGCGCCTGTCCGAAGGCGGCGCGCCGGAAGCGCGGCAGTGCGGCTGGCTGGCCGACAAGTTCGGCCTGTCGTGGCAGATCGTGCCGACCGCGCTGCCGGCAATGCTGCAGGACGCCGATGCCGAAAAAGCCGGCCGCGTCATGGCGGCCCTGATGGGCATGAAAAAGATCGACCTCGCCGGGCTGAAAAAGGCCTACGCCGGCCAATAGCTAGTGTGGCCAACCGGCCCGCCCCACCAGCATCCCGTTTCGCCCCATCGCGCTTTACGCCGGCCATGGGGCGCATCTAGACTGGCTCCATTAAAACAAGGAGCCAGCCATGCAGCAAAACGACCATCAGCGCCTGTACTTCCTCGACTGGATACGCATCTTCGCCTTCTTCGTCCTGATCTTCTACCACACCGGCATGTACTATGTGAGCTGGGGCTGGCACGTCAAGAGTCCCTACGCCAGCACCGCCATCGAACCGCTGATGCTGCTGTCGTCGCCGTGGCGCCTCGGCCTGCTGTTCATGATCTCCGGCGTCGCCACCGCCTTCATGCTGAAGAAAATCCGCGTCGGCGCCCTGCTCAGACAGCGCAGCTGGCGCCTGCTGGTGCCGCTGGTGTTCGGCATGCTGGTGATCGTGCCGCCGCAGTCGTATTTTGAAGTGATCGAAAAGCTCGACTACGCCGGCAGCTACGCCGACTTCATGCGCCTGTATGTCAGCGGCTACCACGGCTTCTGCAAGGAAGGCAGCTGCCTCGACCTGCCGACCTGGAACCACCTGTGGTTCGTGGTCTACCTGTGGGCCTACACGCTGCTGATCGGCGCCGTGGCCGCACTGGCCGGCGCCGCGCGCCTGAAGTCGTGGTCCGACGCGCTGGGCCGCCGCCTGACCGGCTGGAAGATCATCGCGCTGCCGGTGCTGGCGCTGTACGCGGCCCGCTACGCGCTGGTCGAGTACTTCCCCGAGACCCACGCGCTGGTCAACGACTGGTACAACCACGCCCACTACCTCATCCTGTTCGGCCTGGGCGTGATGCTGGCTTTGCAAAGCGGCTTCTGGGCCAATGTGGACCAGCTGCGCTGGACCAGCCTGGGATTGTGGCTGTTCAGCTGGGCCGCGATGGTGTGCCTGCACACCATGCCCGAGCCGATGGGCGATCTGCCGATCATCACGCAACTGAAACCGCTGCTGCGCCTGATCTTCTGCGTCGGCCAGTGGGCGCCGATCGCCGCCATCTGCGGCTTCGGCCACCGCCACCTGAACTTCGACAGCGCCAAGCGCCGCTACCTGACGGAGGCCGTGTTCCCGGTCTACATCCTGCACCAGACGCTGATCGTCTGCATGGCGCACTGGCTCAAGCCGGTGAAGATGGCGCCGGGTACCGAAGGCGGGGTACTGGTCGTGCTGACCTTCGCCCTCAGCTTCGGCATCTTTGAAGCGGTGCGCCGCGTCGCCGTGCTGCGCCCACTGTTCGGACTCGGTCGCGCTACTTCACAAACGCCAGCGTATGCACCGCAGGACCAGGCAGCAGCGGTGTCTCACGCCCGCTAACCCAGTCGTTGCGGCCATCGAGGAAGTACGGCGACAAGGGATGGCCGCTTTGCCCGCCCGGCATGTTGAACACGCCCTGTTCCTCATGGCCCGGCGACACCGTCAAGCGTTCCGACTGGCCGAATCCCGGCCCCGACACGCGCGGCATGTGCTGGTCGCCGGGCAGCATGTCCGGCGCGACCTTCAGGTATTTGCCCAGCACCGGCACCACGGCCGCAAACGGATGCGCGCTGGCCGCCGTATTGCGCCGGCCCCAGGTGGCGGCCGCCAGCGGCTTGCCATCCCTGGTCAGGTCGACGACCACGCGGTCCAGCGCCGCCAGCTGCAAGGCCTGCCAGCTGGCGTACTGCGGCGGCAGCCAGCCGGCCGGCTGCTGGTCCAGCATGCGCGCCACCACCACCGGCCAGCGCGACGTCACCGCCGCCATGCTGGCCTTGGAATCCACCTTCGCCATTTCCTCGTTGGCGCTCTCGAACAGGATGTCGTACAGCGCATACATGTAGGAGCGCGAAATGCGGTAGCCCACCGAATCCACGCTGGCCTTGCCGGTCCAGCTGTCCTTGAGCAGCTTCAAGGCCTCGGCCCGTTGCGGATGGCCTTCCAGCGCCTTGGCGTCCAGTGCGGCGATGGCGCGCTCGCGCCACGCGGCCTGGAACACGGCGCGATCGTCCAGCGTGATGGCGTAGACTTTCTTCACATCGGTCTTCGGCCCCAGCGCGGTCAGGTCGTCGCGCACCTGGTGCGTGCGCGCGCCGAGGTCGAAGCCGCCGTCGCCCAGCAGCTCGGCGCCGGCGTTGGCCAGCTGGCGGCTGTTGGCGGTGGCCAGCTGGCCGCCCGCCGGATTGACGACCTTCGGATATTCGTCCGGCTTCAGCCAGCCGGTCCAGACGCCGGCCTGGTCGTCCGCCGTCAGCGGATAGGTGGCCGCCACGCCGGCCGGCGCGCGGCGCGGCAGCGCACCGGCGATGGTCCAGCCGATATTGCCCTTGTCGTCGCCGCCGACAAAATTCTGCGCCGGGATGCCCATGGTGGGCGCGATCGCCAGCGCCTGCTCCAGCGTGTCGGCGAACTCCAGGTTCTTGGCGTTGAGGTTGACCGCCACCGCCGTGTGCGCAACCCAGTGGATGGCGTAGCTGCGGCCCATCGCTTCGCGTATCGGGCCAAGGCTGGTCTCGCGCACGGCCAGTTTGGCGGCCGCCTCGCCTTTGATCAATATCGTTTCCTCGTGCAGCACCGGGGTCTCCCAACCGCTCTGCGTGCGCACCTGGCCCGGTTTGGCGGCATCGGTGTCGAGCGCGATCAAATCCAGGTAATCGCCGTAGCTGTTGGTGAAGCCCCAGGCCACGTGGCCGTTGCTGCCGACCACCACCACCGGCGCACCCGGCAGCGTGACGCCGACCACGCGCCGCTGTCCGCCTTTGCCGTCCGGGAACTGCAAGGCGGCGCGGTACCAGATCGCCGGCAGCTGGATGCCGAGGTGCATATCGTCCGACACGATGGCGGCGCCGGTGTCGCTGCGCGCGCCCGCCACGGCCCAGTTGTTGCTGCCCACGGTGTTGAGCAATTCGGCCGCCGCCACCTTCGGATCGGTATGCGAGGCGTTGCCGTCCGCCTTGGGCTTGCCCCACCATGCAGGCGGCGCGGAAGGAAGCGCGATGTCCGCCGCCGCCACCGATTGCGCGTCGAGCGGTGCATCCCACAACGTCGACTCCGGCGCCAGGAAGGCGCGCTGTTCTTCGCTCGCGTGGTCGCGGAACCAGCCGCGCGCCAGCTCGCGCGGCTCCTGGCTGCCCTGCAGGTCGAAGTACATGGCCCAGATCACCAGCAGCGAATCGGCCGGCGCCCAGGCGCGCGGCGGGGTGCCGATCAGCGTGTATTCGAAGGGCTTGGCGCCGAGTTTGTCCAGGCCCGCGTTGACGCCTTCCACGTAGCGGTCCAGCAGCGCGCGGTCGGCCGCCGGCATGGATTTCAGCGCCAGCTCGGCGCGGGCGCGGAAGCGGTGCAGGCGATGGGACTTATCGAGCGGCAGCGCGCGGGCGCCGAACAGCTCCGACAGTTCGCCGGCCGAGACGCGGCGCAGCAGGTCCATCTGGAAGTAGCGCTCCTGCGCGTGCACGAAGCCGGTGGCGTAGGCGACGTCAAGCCGGCTGCCGCCGCTGATCAGGGGCACGCCGTGCTCGTCGCGCGCCACCGTGGCGCCGCTTTCCAGTCCGGCCGTCTTCAGCGTGCCGTCCAGTTGCGCAAGGCTGCCGCGCAAATGCAACCACGCCGCCGCGACAGCGAGCAAAATCAACACCACCAATCCGATTACGACACGCTTGGACCACACTGCCAGCCTGCTCTTTTGCATAGATTCCCCATGATAGATTAACTTGCCATGTTGCGAATAATGCCAGAGAACCGCCTGCGCAGGCAATCAAGTGCTTGATGATATCGAAGCGGTCAGAGGTCCAGCTCCCAGGTTTCGTTGACCATCTGTTGGCCGAATGCGAATACCGGCTCTTCCGCCACCAGCACATAGCCCTTGCCGAGGTAGATCTGGCGGGCTTCCTTCTGCTGGTCGGTGGTCCACAGGCGCATCTTGCGGTAGCCGGCGGCGCGGGCGAAGCGGTGGCACTCGTCCACCAGCCGCGAACCGAGGCCGTAGCCGCGCGCCGGCTCGTCCACCAGCAGCAACCGCAGCTTGCCCACGCCCTGCTCGCCGCTGCGCGCCAGCGCGATCGAGCCCACCGGCTGGCCCGCCATCTCGGCGATCCAGCACTGCTCCAGCGCCGGATCGAAATGGCGCTCGAAGTCGGCGCAGATCTCGCCGACCAGGGTTTCGAAGCTGTCGTCCCAACCCTGTTCCGACGTGTACAGCGCGCCGTGGCGGCGGGTGATCCACGCCATGTCGCCGGCGCGGTGCGGGCGCAGCACGAAAGGCTGGGCGTATTTGAGGCCGCTGCTGTCGTCCAGCAGCTGCTGGATGGTCCGCATCGCATCGAGCATGCGCAGCTGGTCGGACTCGCCGAAGCGAGCCAGCAGATCGCCGACCTCCTCGCGCGAGCGGCGGTCCAGCGGCTCGTAGACGGCGCGGCCGCGCGCCGTCATGTGCAGCAGCTTGGTGCGGCCATCGGTGGCGGACGGCACGCGGGAGACCAGCCCGGCGCTCTCGAACTTGGCCAGGATGCGGCTCAGATAACCCCGGTCCAGCCCCAGGTCGCGGCCCAGTACTGCGGCCGGCTGGTCGCCGTGGTGCGCCAGTTCGTACAGCACGCGCATCTCGGTCAGCGTGTATTCGCTGTGCAGCAGGCCTTCGCGCAGCACGCCGATCTGGCGCGTGAAGAAGCGGTTGAAGGAACGGACCGCCGCAACGCGGTCATCGGCGACGGGAACAGGAACGGGCATACGCACTCCGGCAAAAATTCATACGCCGATTTTGCGACACATTGTTGACTGAGTCAACAATAAATTCCGCCGTCGCCGCCGCAACGGTGCTACAGTCGTCACACACCGACTTCGCGACCGTGACGCCTATGCTAGCTGCCCCGATCCCCGACAACGATGCCGAACGCCTGGCGGCGCTGCGCGAACTGCTGATACTGGACACGCCGCCGGAACAGCGTTACGACAAGGTGGTGCAGTTCGCCGCCGAAGAATTCGACATGCCGATCGCGCTGCTGTCGCTGATCGACGAGAACCGTCAGTGGTTCAAGGCCAACGTGGGCATGGACATCTGCGAGACCGCGCGCGACATCTCCTTCTGCGGCCACGCGATCCTGCAGCCCGATATCTTCGTCATCCCCGACGCCCGCGCCGACGCGCGCTTTGCCGACAACCCCATCGTCACCGGCGAGCCTCATGTGATTTTCTACGCCGGAGCGCCGCTGCGCATGCCGTCCGGGTTCACCATCGGCACGCTGTGCATCATCGACCACAAGCCGCGCACGCTGGACGCCACCGAACTGGCGATCCTGACCACGCTGCGCGACCTGCTGCTGGAGGAACTGAACGGATCCGCGGAGGCGGCACATGCCTGAGAGCGGGATCAAAAACATGAACATGCTGCTGGTGGAAGAGCAAACGCTGCTGCGCCGGACGGTCTCGCTGACCGCGCGCTCGCTGGGCATGGGGACCATCCATGAAGCGGCCAGCATGGAAGCGGCCGAACGCCTGCTGCGCGAACGCAGTTTCCAGGGCGCGGTGATTTCCATCGACTGCGGCACGCTGCCCGGCTGCGAGTACAACCTGACCTTGCTCGACCGCATGCGCCACGGCATGTACGCCAGCGACAGCAACATCCCCATCGCGGTGATGGCGGAACACGCCACAGCGGAACTGCTGCAGGATCTGCGTGCCCGCAACGTCAACCGCGTGATCCTCAAGCCCTTCCGCGCCAAGGTGCTGCTGGACGCCTTCGCCAGCTTCGGACAGGCGCAGGCGCCCAAGTCCTAGTACATCTCCTTCGCCACTTCGCGCACGATCTTCAGCAGCAAGCTGGCGCCGGGCGACATGATGTGGCCGTCCACCGTGATGATGCCGTAGCCGTCCATGCGGCACGGCAGCTCTATCGGCAGGATGTTGAGCACATTCTGCGATTCGTAATACTTGGCGACAGCGACCGGCATCACGTTGAGCGCGTCCGTCTGCTGCAGCAGCGGTTTGATCAGCAGCACGGCGGTGGTGTCCACCACGTTGGACGGCACTTCGAGACCGGCGCGGCGGAACATCAACTCGCAGCGGGCGCGCAGGATGCTGCCTTGCGACGGCAATATCCACGGCTGGCTGGCGATGTCGCGCAGCGACAGGTTGCGCACCTTCAGCAGCGGATGGCCGGGCCGCACCACCGCGCACGCCGGCTCGTCGCCCAGCTCCTCGTAGCTCAAGCCCTCCGCGCTCTGGCGCTCGGGGATGCGGCCGATCATGAAGTCCAGACGCCCGCGCTGCAACTGTTCCAGCAGGATGTTGGACTGCTCCATCTCCACGCCGATGCGCAGCTTGGGCGCCTGCGCCTTGGTGCGCGTGATCGCCTGCGGCAGCAGCGCTATCCCCGGCGTCATGATGGTGCCGATATCCACCTGCCCGGACAGGCCGGCCTTGATGGCGACGATGTCCTCGTGCGCCAGCGAGAGGCTGGTCAGCGCCATGCGGGCGTGGCGTATCATCGTCTCGCCGTAGATGGTCGGCTCCATGCCGCGCGGCAGGCGGTCGAACAGCTGCACGCCCAGCATCTCCTCCAGGTCCTTCAGCTGCTTGGAGGCGGCCGGCTGCGTCATGTGCAGCTCTTCCGAGGCACGGTGGATATTGCGTTGTTCGTCGAGCGCGATCAGCAGCAGCAGCTGGCGCGTCTTCAGACGCGCGCGCAAGAACCAGTTCGGGTTAGTTTCCATAGAAAAATGATATCACAATCGGTATTGATCTTGGTGGCATACCGACTGTTGCGATATCACTTGCATGCGGCGGAAGGATTGGCGGCAGGGCCTTCCTTGGTCTGCCTGATGAAGGGGATGGTGCCGTCGGCGTTGTACTGGAACTCCTCCACCGCGACCGAACGGCGGTACTCGCTGCCGCCCGGCAGTTTGGCATTGTGGTAGAAGATGTAGGACTTGCCGTTGAAGTCGATGATGGCCTGGTGGATGGTCTTGACCTTGGCGTTCTTCGACATGATCACGCCGCGATAGCGCCATGGGCCGGTCGCGCTCGGGCCGGTCATGTACGCCGTCTCTTCCGGGAAGTTGCGGGAATAGGATAAATAGTATGTGCCGTTATGCTTGTGCAGGTAGGAGGCCTCGGTGAACATGTCCATGCCGACGGTCTGGATCGGGCCGTCGAATTCGATCATGTTCGGTTTCAGCTTGGCGTACTTCAGCACCGTGTTGCCCCAGTAGAGATAGGCCTGGCCGTCATCATCCTGGAACACGGCGGGATCGATGTCGTCCCACGCGATCGGCGATTGCAGGGTCATGTCGTTCGACACCAGCGCCGAGCCGCGCGCATCGACGAAGGGGCCGGTCGGGCTGTCGGAGACGGCGACGCCGATGGCATGGCCGGGAATGGTCGCGTGGTCGACCGTCGAATAGAAGTAGTACTTGCCATCGCGCTTGCTGATGTCGGCGGCCCAGGCGTGGCCGCGCGCCCATTTGAAGGTGGAGGCCTGCACCGGCGAGCCGCGATCGGTCCAGTTCTTCATATCGCAGCTGGTGTAGACGCGCCATTCGTTCAGCACATAGTCCGGGCTCTTGGGCGTGGCTTCGTCATGGCCGACGTACAGATAGACGGTGCCGTTTTCCACGTAGGCCGACGGATCGGCCGTGAACAGTTTGGTGAACAGCGGATTGGCCGCCTGCGCGGCGCCCATCGCCAGGCCCGCCAGCGCGACGGCGGCAAATGTAGTCAGTTTGTTTTTCAAAGCTCTCTCCGGTTATTTTTTATGTTTTGCGCCCAATGCCATCAGCCGCTGCACCACGCAGAAGACAAACAGCAGGCCGCCGATCACGATTTTGGTCCACCACGAACTGAGGGTGCCGTCGAAGGCGATCAATGTCTGTATGGTGCCCAGCACCAGCACGCCGGACAGCGAGCCGGCCACGTAGCCATAGCCGCCGCTGAGCAGCGTGCCGCCGATGACCACCGCCGCTATCGCGTCCAGTTCCGTCCCTTGCGCATGCAGGCCGTAGCCGGACAACATGTAGAACGAGAACAGCACGCCGGCCAGCGCGGCGCAGAAGCCGCTGAAGGCGTAGATCATCACCTTGGTGCGCCCTACCCTCAGGCCCATCATCAGCGCCGACTGTTCGCTGCCGCCGACCGCATAGATGGCGCGGCCAAACGGCGTGCAGTGCGCGACGTAGATGGCGGTGGCCAGCGTCAGCAAGGCGATCAGCGCGCCGGGCGAGATGAAGCCGCCCAGTATCGGCAACTGCGTCTGCGACATGGCGACATAAAGTGGATCGTCGATGGTGATCGAGTTAATGCTGATCAGGTAGCACAGGCCGCGCGCCAGGAACATGCCGGCCAGCGTGACGATGAACGGTTGCAGCTTGAAGTAATGGATCATCGCGCCCATGGCCGCGCCGAAGGCCGCGCCCAGCGCCAGCGCGATGACGATCACCAGCAGCGGCGGCAGGTGCCAGCTTTGCAAGAGCCACGCGGAGACCATCGTCGTCAGCGCCAGCACCGAGCCTACCGACAGGTCGATGCCGCCGGAAAGGATGACGAAGCTCATGCCGACGGCGATCACCAGCAGGAAGGCGTTGTCGATCAACAGATTGAAAAGCACCTGCAAAGACAGGAAGCCGGGATAGACAACGCCGCCCGCCGCCAGCAGCACAACCAGCAGCAGCACCGTCACCAGCGATGTGAAGTACGGCGACGCCATCCAGGCCCGCCCGCGAAGTATCATGCCGCTCATGCCGCGCCACCTTGTTTTTTGGCGCGCAGGGCACGCCACATGTTCTTGAATTCCGCCGACTGCGACAGGCAGACCAGGAAGACCACCACGGACTTGACGACCATGTTCACTTCCGGCGGCAGGCCGAGGGAGTAGATGGTGTAGGTCAGCGTCTGGATGATCAGCGCGCCGATGACGCTTCCCGCCAGGCTGAATTTGCCGCCAGCCAGCGAGGTGCCGCCCAGCGTGACCGCGAGGATGGCGTCCAGCTCCAGCAGCAAGCCGGCGTTGTTGGCGTCCGCGCTCTTGATGTTCGCGCTGATCATCAGCCCGGCCAGGCCGGCGCTGGCGCTGCAGAATACGTAGACGAAGAAGACCAGCACCGCCGTCTTCAAGCCTGCCAGCCTCGCCGCGACCGGATTGATGCCGACCGCCTGGATGAACAGGCCCAACGCCGTCTTGCGCATCAACAGTGCGGTCGCCAGGAACACGGCGCCGACGATGTAGAGCGAGAACGGCAGGCCGAAAAGGTAGCCGCTGCCGAGGAAGAAGAACGGCTTGTAGTAGACGGTGAGGATCTGGCCGTCGGTGAAGAGCTGGGCCAGGCCGCGCCCCGCCACCATCAGGATCAGCGTGGCGACGATGGGTTGCAGTCCCAGGCCGGCGACCAACAGGCCGTTCCACGCGCCGCACAGCAGCGCCGCCCCCATCGCTGCGCACAGTGCCCATGCCATCGGCGTGTCGGCGGCGGAGGCGCCGCCGATGAGCATCGCGGCGACGGTGCCGCTGATGGCCACCACCGCGCCGACCGAGATGTCGATGCCGCGCGTTGCGATCACCAGCGTCATGCCGAGGGCGGCCAGCACCAGCGGCGCGGCGCGGTTGGCGATGTCGATCAGGCTGCCGTACAGGTGGCCGTCCTTGATCTCAAGGTGGAAGAAGCCGGGGACCAGCAGCAGGTCCACCAACAACAGCAGGACCAGCGCCGCCAGCGGGCGGAATAAGGAATGGCGCACAAACATGGACAAGACCGAAGTGGTGGCGGTGGCCGGGCGGCTGCCCGGGGCGCGGGATGCGGCAACGCCGTTCATTGGGCTATTCATGGCCGTCCCCTGCGGCGATCACTTGCAGCACCGAGGTTTCGTCCAACGCGCCACGCGGGTACTCGCCCCCGGCCTTGCGGTCGCGCATGACGACGATACGGTCGCTCACGCGCAGCACCTCCGGCAGTTCGGACGAGATGAACAGGATCGACATGCCCTTGCGGCACAACGCTGTCACATAATCCATGATCTCCTGCTTGGCGCGCACGTCGATGCCGCGCGTCGGCTCGTCCAGGATCAGCATTTTCGGCTCCGTGGCCATCCAGCGCGCCAGCAGCACCTTCTGCTGATTGCCGCCGGAGAGCGTACCGATAGGCGTCTCGATGCTGGCCGTCTTGATGCCCAGCGCTTTGACGTATTCCTCAGCCAGCTGCTGCTGGCGTTTGAGCGGAATCGCGCGCAGGATGCCGGTGCGGGCTTGCAGCGCAAGGATCAGGTTCTCGCGCACCGACAGCTCCAGCACCGCGCCCTCGTGCTTGCGGTCTTCGGAGCAGAAGCCGATGCCGGCTGCGATGGCGTCGCGCGGTGAAGCGAAGTTGCACTCCTTGCCGTCGATGACGATGCTGCCGCTGTCCGCGCGGTCGGCGCCGAACAGCAGGCGCGCAGCCTCGGTGCGGCCGGAGCCCAGCAGGCCGGCCAGCCCTAGCAGCTCGCCTTGCCGCAGCTCGATATCCATCGGCGACAGCGCGCCCTTGCGGCCAAGGCCAACAGCGCGCAGGAAGGTCGTGAGTTTCGACGGTGCGGATGGCGCAGCGGCAGCAACCGGCGATGGCGCAGGTGCCTGCGCTGGCGCTGGCGCCCCCACCATCTTGTTCACCAACTCAAGCCGCGACAACTCGCTGCATGCATACTCGCCCTCACGCTCACCGTTGCGCATGACGGTGATGCGATCCGAAATCGCGTAGGTCTGGTCCAGGAAGTGCGTCACAAACAATATCGCCATGCCCTGCTCGCGCAGCCCGCGCAGGACGTTGAACAACAGTTCTACCTCTTTCTCATCGAGACTGGAAGTCGGCTCATCGAGTATCAGCACCTTGGCCGACACCAGCAACGCCCGCGAGATCGCCACCATCTGCTGTATCGCCAGCGGATAGCGCGCCAGCGGCAGCGACACATCGATCTGTATCTGCATCCGCTCCAGCAGCTCCGTCGCCTGCCGCTGCATGCCGGCCCAGTCGATACCGCCACGCTTGCGCGGATAACGGCCGATGAAGATATTCTCCGCCACCGACAGGTTCGGACAAAGATTCACTTCCTGATAAACGGTGCTAATGCCCAGGTTCTGCGCATCCAGCGTGGACGAAGGCTGTATCGCCCGCCCGTCCAGCAGAATCTGCCCCTGGTCCGGCGCGTACACGCCGGTGAGAACCTTGATCAGCGTCGATTTGCCGGCGCCATTCTGCCCCATCAGCGTATGCACCTCGCCCGGATACAGGTTCAGCGCGACGCCGCTCAAAGCCTGCACACCCGGGAAAGCCTTGCTGATACCGCGCAGCTCCAGCACCGGCGCGGAAGATAAGATAGCCATTGGATCAGTATTTACGGTTCGGGAATTCCTTGGCCGCGACTTCGGCCGGGAACACGCCCTCTTGGGTGACAACGCGCTTGGGCACCGGTTTGTTCGCCACCACATCGCGCGCCAGCTGCATCAGCTGGGGGCCCAGCAGCGGGCTGCACTCCACCGTCACGTTCAGCTTCCCGGCGATCATCGCCTCGAAAGCGCCCTTGACGCCGTCAATGGAAATCACCACGATGTCCTTGCCCGGCTTCATTCCGGCTTCCTCGATCGCCTGGATCGCGCCAATCGCCATGTCGTCATTGTGCGCGTACAGCACGTTGATCTTCTTGCCCTCGGCCTTCAGGAAGGCTTCCATCACCTCCTTGCCCTTGGCGCGGGTGAAGTCGCCGGTCTGCGAGCGGATCACCTTCAGCTTGGGATTGCCGGCGATGACTTCCTCGAAGCCCTTCTTCCGATCCAGCGCAGGCGCCGAACCGACCGTGCCTTGCAGCTCAACGATATTGATAACGGTATCGGGCGTCTTCCTGGCGCGCTCCAGCAGCCAGCGGCCGGCGCGGCGGCCCTCTTCCACGAAGTCCGAGCCGATGAAGGTCGCGAACAGCGAAGGATCGCTGACATTAACGGCGCGGTCGGTCAGGATGACGGGGATCTTCGCGGCCTTGGCTTCGCGCAGCACCGTGTCCCAGCCCGATTCCACCACCGGCGAAAACGCGATCACGTCCACGCGCTGGGCGATGAAGGAGCGGATCGCCTTGACCTGGTTCTCCTGCTTCTGCTGGGCGTCCGCGAACTTGAGGGTGATGCCGTCCTTCTTGGCGGCGTCCTTGATCGAGACGGTGTTCGCGGTGCGCCACTCGCTTTCGGCGCCGACCTGCGAGAACCCGATCACCAGCGGCTTGGCCGCGAAGACCGGGGTGTTGAAGGCAAAGGCGGCCAGGAATGCGGCGGCCAATACGGTTCTGCGATTGCATGTCATAGCAAAGTCTCCAGATGGATTTTTATGTATTTTCTGGATCACATACTATGAGAAACACGAATATCTATCCAATGACATTTTCTGGCAGTTTGATACTCGTTTTGACATCAGCGCAGCAGCCGTAAACCGTACAAGCCGCCCGCCATCGAGCCCTCGCGCGCGACAAATCTGACCGCCAGTTTGCCGCCGGCCCGCATCGCAGGCGGGATGACGTAGTCCCTTGTGTAGATCTCCTGCGGCGACGCGGCGTCCAGCACTACCTCGGCCAGCAGCAGGCCGTTAATGAAGATATCGAAGCGGCGGCCCGCATCCAGTGTCGAGTAAGTCAACCGCAGCGTGCGTGCTTCGCCCTTCGGGTCGTTCAGATCATAGCTGAACCAGCCGCTCGCATGCCGCCAATGCAGGCCTTTGTTGATGCCCGCGTCGGCGCCCTCGCCTTTGAAGAAATGGTCCGACTCCGGCTGCTGCTCGCCCGGCGCGAGCTGGTCGATGGTCTGCGCATCCAGCGCCAGCCGCGCCGCCTCGTCCTGAGCGGCCCTGGTCTGCATGGAGGCCAGGTTGGCAGGCGTCGAATACGGCCAATACAGCACATAGCGCGAATCGTGCAGGCGGAAGAACGGGATGAACGTGACGCTGCCGACGTTCTTGCCCTGCACCAGGCCGGGCGCGGTGAACGTCAGCGGTTTGCCAGAAACCGGCTTGAAGCGATCCATGAAGGCCTTGGTATCGCTGACGAGCACCGGCGCGGACTCCAGCGGGCAGACCTGCCCTTGCGCCACGTGGCCCATGCGCGAGTCGTCGGCGAAGAAGTTCAGCTTTTCGCCGGCGAAGGGATTGGTCTTCGCCGCCAGCACGATGGGGCCGTGCAGCACCGCGTAATAGTTGGATTTGTCCGGCATCTGCTCCAGATGGGTTTTCATCGGCAGCCGGATATCGACCTTGTCGCCGTCGCGCCATAGCCGGTGCAGGCTGACGTAGCGGTCCGCGCCTGCATCGGCCCGCACAGGCTTGCCGTTGACGGTGATACGCAAGGCGCCCCGCGCCACCCACTCGGGATAGCGGATCTTCATCGTAAAGGCCTTGCTGCCATGGACCGTGATGGTGCTGCGCTCCTCGTCAGGGAAGCGATTGGTCTGGGCGATCGTCACGCCCTGGGCGCGCCAGTTCAGCGTCGATGGGATGAACAGGTTCACATACAACTGGTCGCCGCGATGCGCGTAAATGAACTCGCCGTACTTGGCATGGCTTTCGATGCCGGAGCCCACGCAGCACCACATGGCCTTGTCCACCTGCGAGTAGACGCGATAGTGATTGGGCCGCATCGGCGTGAAGTAGACGAAGCCGCCGCTGTCCGGACGCTGCGAGGACAGGATATGGTTGTACAGCGCGCGCTCGTAGTAGTCGGTGTAGCTGCCGTTGGCGTCACTGAGGAACAACAGCTCGGTAAGCTTGAGCATATTGTAGGTATTGCAGGTTTCGGGGCCTTCCACCTCGTCGACCATGGACGAGAAGTCCCTGTCGTCGTGGAAGTGCTCCTTGATGCTGTTGCCCCCGATGGCGACGGTACGGTGATCGCGCACGGTCTGCCAGAAGAACTGCGCGGCCTGCTGCCAATCGCGGCGGCCGGTCATGTCGCCGATGCGTTTGAAGCCTATCACCTTGGGAATTTGCGTATTGGCGTGCAGGCCGGTGAGCTGGTCCTTGCCCTCTTCCAGAGGCCGCAGAATGGCCTGGTGCGAGAAGCGGATCGCCAGGTCCATGTATTTTTTTTGCCCCGTCATCTGGGCGACATCGACCAGTACTTCATTCATGCCGCCATGTTCGCTGCGCAGCATCGTCTGCATCTGTTCTTCGCTCAGGTGCGACGTGAGTTCCAGCGCCCAGTCGGACATCGAGACCAGCATGGCGCGTGCGTCCGCGTTGCCCGCATAGGTATAGGCATCGCGCAGGCCGGCGTACACCTTGTGCAGGTTGTACCACGGGACCCATTTGCCGTTGACGGAGAAGTTATCCGCATGGAGCTCGCCCCTGGCGATGGCCTGCCACGCGGCGCTGCCGTCCGGGATGCCGCCGATGTAGCCGTTGCCATTGCGCTCCTGGCAGCGTTTAAGTTCCGCGACGAAGTAGTTCAACCGACGCAGGACTTCCTCGTCACCGGTGGACGCGTACATCAGCGCCAGCGCGGACAGGTAGTGGCCGCCGAGATGGCCGTCCAGACCCGTGGACTCCCAATTGCCGTAGCTCGGCTGCTTCAGCGGCAGTCCGGCTTCGCGCAGGAATGGGGCCAGCAGGCGGTCGGGCTCCATCTCAAGCAGGTAGTGGAGGTCCGTCCGCTGGGCTTCCAGAAACGGGCTGTCGCCCAGGCGGACGTCAGCCAGGGGGAACAGCTGCAACGGCGCGGTAGCATTGGCCGATCCACCCAGCACCGCCGCAAAGATGAACGCAGCGGCCCTGCGCAGCGCGACCGCCACCGTCATGGCGTCGGCAGCTGCGTGCTGCGGTACCGGTTCAGGTCAGCCTGGTCCACAGACGGCCAGCCACTGGCGTCCCACTTCATTTCCATGATTTTCAGCTTTTGCAGGTAGTTATCCGCCGTCTCGTAGGCGTGCAGCACCATGAAGTCCTTGCCATCGATGGTGTAGGCGCTGTTGTGGCCCAGGCCTTTCCAGTCCTTGTCGCCGGCGATGACGGTGGAGCCGCCGCCCTTCATCATGTCCACGCCGTTCTTGTCGACGTACGGCCCGGTGACATCCTTCGACCGTCCGACCACGACATGGTAAGTGCTGTCGCCCTTGCGGCAGCAAAGCCCGAAGGATGCGAACAGGTAGTAGTACTCGCCCTTCCTGAAGATAAAGGGCGCTTCGATTTCATCCGGCCCGGCCGACTTGTCCGCCACCGACGGCCCGCGCGAGCGGCTGGCGATAGCGTGCCATTCCTGCGGCTCCGCCAGGCCGGTCCAATCCGCGTTCAGCCTGACCAGTTTCAGCCCGCTCCAGAAGGAGCCGAACGCCATCCACGCGCCACCCTTGCCGTCTTCGACGATGTTCGGGTCGATGGCGTTCCAGTCGTCACGCAGCGGCACCGATTGCAGCACCATGCCCTTGTCTTCCCAACGGTAGTCCGGCGAGCGGGGATTGAGCGTCTTGCTGATGGTGACGCCGATGCCCGACGTGTTCTTGCCGAAGCCGGACACGGAATAGTACAAATAGTATTTACCATTATGGAAGTGCACATCCGGCGCCCAGATATGGCCGTCGAACGTCGGCGCGGCGCGCTTGGCCCACACCGGCTGCTCCTTGAAGACCCGGCCTTCCGGCGTCCAGTCCTTCATGTTTTTGGAGCTGTAGAAGGTGATGCCCGGCCCCGTACTGAACACGTACCAGGTATCCCCCTCCTTCGCCATCACCGGATCATGGACGCTCACTTCCTTGGCGGAGCAAGCCGACAGCGCCGCCAGACCCAATGCAAATATCGCAGACTTCATTTCAACTCCCTGTACGCGCACCCCAGATCGACACGCCATCCACCGACTGCGCCGTCCACGTCACCACGAAAGCGCTGGCGTTGGTATTCCATTGGCGCGACAGTACGCCGTTGAAGATTCCCGCTGCGCCCAGCGATATCGCGATCTTGTTGGCTCCATTATGCTTCCAAGTGCCGGTGGCGGCGCCGGAAACCGTGCCGTCGGCGGCCAGCCGGATATTCTGCGAGGCCTTGATCGCTGCCGTGATGTCCTTGCCGTGGTTGATCATCTTGTACGCACCGGCGGCATCGGCGGCCGTTACCTCGGCCGACAGCGCCGTCGCGCTCTTGCTGAGCGGCGCGTAGCGGAACGGCGACACCACGATCCAGCCATCCTCGTTGATGAACATCTCGTGCACGCGGATCTGGTGCAGCTCGCCGGTGCCGGGGAAGCGCGTGTGGAACACCAGGAAGTACTGGCCTGTAGCCGCTTCGTAGTAGGCCGAGTTGTGGCCTGGCGATACATAGCCCAGCGGCGTGCCGCTTTCGCCGTCGGCCAGTGCGAACTGGTGGTTCCCCATGATCTTCTGGCCGAACGGTGCGATGCTGGCGTCGTCGAACAGCGGCAGCGCGGGATTGGACTTGACGTTCGCCATGTCGTTGCCTTTGGCGTCCACGTAAGGGCCGTCCGGGTTCAGCGAGCGCGCCACGCGCATATTGTAGGCGCCGTTCGCATCCAGTCCGCCGAAGGAGGTGAACAGGTAGTAGTACTTCGACTGCGGGCTGTACATCACGTACGCGCCTTCGATGCGGCTGTGGTTCCCGCCCATCAGGTGCTTGCCATAGCCTTGGCCCGGCTTCTGCAAGCCGGTGGCAGGGTCCATGGCCAGGATGAAGATGCCGCCCGAATAGGAGCCGTAGACCATCCACAGCTTGCCATCCTTGTCGAAGAAGGTGGTCGGGTCCACCACGTTCGGCATCGTTAGCGCATCGTAGACGTTGACGCCGTCCTCGCTCACCTGGCCCCACATGCCGGACTTGAGCAGGATCTGCTTGTTGACGTACGGGCCTTCGACCTTGTCCGCGACGGCCACGCCCAGCGCCGAGCGCGGGGAATCGCCCTTGCAGGCGTTGTAGTAGAAGTAGAACTTGCCGTCGCCGAGCTTGACCACGTCCGGCGCCCACAAGTCCGTCACCTGCGCCCAGGTGAAGGTATCCGCCAACGCCGTGACGACGTTGTTGAACAGCGGGTTGGCCGCATTGACGCCGTCGGCGATCTTCGTCCAGTTCATCAGGTCCGTCGATTTGGCGGCGGCCAGGTGCGAGCCGAAGACGTAGTACGTGCCGTCCACCTTGATGACGGCGGGATCGTGCACGGACGCCTCGCCGAACGTGATGCTGGTCGGCGACGGGGTGGGCGTCGGCGTCGGCGTTGGTGTTGGAGTCGGCGTAGGAGCCGGCGCCGGTGTTGGCGTCGGCGCCGGGGCGGCAGTGCCGCCTCCACCACCACAACCCGCCAGCAGCAGCGCAACGCCGCCCGCAATGGCCTTGCGGCGCGAGATCGAGATATCGTGTTCGCTCATGGCGTTACTCCACCGCTACCACGATTACGGCCTTCGCCGGAATCTTCACCGTCAGCTTGCCATCGACGGCAGTGGCGCTGTACGGCGCAGGCTTGATGGCCTGCGGCGCCTGGAAAGTGTTATGCGCGTCCATCGCGGCGGCGGTCAGCACGCGGCCCTTGACGGCCTTGATCGCCTGCCCCGGCACGTTGATCGCCACATCCGCAGCCTGCGCAGGATTGGTGTTGACCAGCGCCAGATAAAGCTTGCCATCCGTGCCGCGCGCGGCCGACGCGCTGATCTCCGGCACGCTGGCGCCATCGAGCGCGTACTGCGGATTGTTCGACAGCGTCAGCGGCAGCGAGACCGCGCCCTGGAACGGCACATACATCTCGAACGCGTGATAGGTCGGCGTCAGCACCATCTTGTCCTTGTCGGTGATGATCATCGATTGCAGCACGTTGACCATCTGCGCGATATTGGTCATACGCACCCGGTCTGCATGGGCATGGAAGATGTTGAAGTTAAGCGCTGCAACAACCGCATCGCGCAGGGTGTTCTGCTGAAACAGGAAGCCGGCGTTGGTGCCCTTCTCCACGTCGTACCAGGTGCCCCATTCGTCGACGAACAGGCCCAGTTTCTTTTCCGGGTCGCTCTTGTCCATCGCTGCGGAGTTCTTGCGGATGTGGTCTTCCATGCGCAGCGTGTTGGACATCGTGGACATCCACTCCTTCTCGGGGAAGCCGGTGGCCGCGCCCTTCACTTCCCATTTTCCGGTCGGGATGGTGTAGTAGTGGAAGCTGATGCCGTCGGTCTGGCGTTTGAGCTGCTTGCTCAGCACCTCGGACCAGCTCACATCGTTGTCGTTGCCGCCGCTGGCGATCATCTTCGGACGGTATTGCTGCGGCGCGCGCAGGAAGGTCTCGACGTTCTTGTACAGGTCAGCGTAGTGTTCCGGCGTCATATTGCCGCCGCAGCCCCAGGCCTCGTTGCCGATCGCGAAATAGGCCACCTTGAACGGCTTGTCGCGGCCATTCTTGCGGCGCAGGTTGGCCAGCGTGGACTTGCTGTCCGAGGTCAGGTACTCGACCCACTCCGACATCTCCTGTGCGCTGCCGGTGCCCAGGTTGCCGTTGACGTAGGCATCGGCGCCCAGCAGATCGACCAGGTCGAAGAACTCGTGCGTGCCGACGGCGTTGGACTCTTCCACGCCGCCCCAGTTGGTGTTGACCTTGACCGGCCGTTTCTCGCGCGGGCCGATGCCGTCCTTCCAGTGATACTCGTCGGCGAAGCAGCCGCCCGGCCAGCGCACCAGCGGCACGTGCATGGCCTTCAAAGCGCCGACGACGTCGTTGCGCCAGCCCTTGGTGTTCGGGATCTTCGATTTAGGGCCGACCCACATGCCCTCGTAGATGCCGGTACCGAGATGCTCGGCGAACTGGCCGTAGATATCCTTGTTGATGACTGCACCCGGCTTGCCGGCGTCGATGGTCAGGCCGATGGTGTCGACTGCGAACGCGCCGCCCGAGGCGAGCAGGCACAGGGCGAGTACGCCATGTTTGATTTGGTTCATTGTGATCTCCTGTTTATAGTTTTATGACGAAACCGCCGTGCGGCTTGATCGTGACTGCTACTTTTTTACCCTTCGCTATGCTGCGCTGGGTGAAACTGCGTTCGGCGTCGCCGTCACCGATGATCGTGCCCTGCTTGGCGCCGGCAAAGGACAGGTCCAGCATCAGCGTCTTGTCGGCACTGGTGGCGTTGATGCCGGCTATGTACCAGGTGTCTCCGGCGCAGCGCGCGATGACGGCGTATTGGCCCGGGTAGCCGTCCAGCAGGCGGCTGTCGTCCCAGCTGCGCGGCAGCTGCTGCAGGAAGGATTTGACGTAGGCCGGCACGGTCGCCATGCCTTCCGGGATCTCGGCGAAGTGCTGGATGCCGGAGATGTACAGCACCGACGTGGCCAGTTCAAAGCCATTGCTGGAGCTGCGCTTGATCTTGGGGATGTCGCCGAACACCATCGGCGTGAAGTCCATCGGATCGAACAGGTTGCGGGCGAACGGCAGCATGGCTGCGTGGGTCGGCATCTTGTCCTCGTCCGCTTGCTCGAAGGTGGTGAACTCCATGCCGCGCACGGCTTCCATGGTCATCAGGTTGGGCCAGGTGCGGGTCCAGCCGCGCGGCAGCGTGGCGCCGTGGAAGTTGACCAGCAAACCCGCATCCGCGGCATCGCGCAGGATGGCGATGTAGTAGGCGATCATCGATTGTGCGTCGCCGTTGAAGAAGTCGATCTTCACGCCCTTGACGCCCATATCCCGCAGGCGCTTGAACTCGGCCACGCGCTGCTCGTGCGTCAGCAGCTGATTTTTGGGCGAGTACTCGGTCTCGTTCCAGGGGCCGGATGAGTTATACCAGAGCAGGATGCCGACTTTTTTCGTTGCCGCGTAGCCGACCAGCTCCTTGATCTTGTCGTAGCCGATCTTGCGGTCCCAGTCAGCGTCGATCAGGGTGTAGTCCCAGTGCATGTCGGCGGCGTAGTCGATGAACTTCTTCTGCACGTCGTAGACCGTGGCATCGTCCTTCATCAGCGCCCAACTCCACGAAGCGTGGCCGGGCCTGACCAGTTGTTTGTCGAAGGCGATGGCCGGTGCGGCCAGGTCGGTGCCCAGAGTGGAGTTGACGACCGTCTTCAGCGGCCCCAATGCCAGCAGGCGCCATGGCGATGTGAGCGTGCCGTCGACTTCGGCCAGCAAGCCGCCTCCGGGGTATACTTCAGCGGCCATAGGATTGCCGATGCTGTAGATGCCGCCCAAGGACTCGGGCGCCAGGCGCGAGGCCTGGAAGCTGCCGTCCATGCCGGCTTCGGAGATCGCCACCCAGTTGTCGCCGCTCTTGAACAGCGCCGGGAACACCCAGCCCGCCGGCGACGGCGATGGCATGCCGACCGGGATGTCCATCTGGTAGTGCTCCTCGTAAGATGGATTGGTGCGGCCCCAGCCGGTCTGCGCGACGGCGATCGGTTGCAGCCATGCCTTGGCGGCGGGCGGCAAGGAGAAGGTGGTGAGTTCCTGGACCAGCTTCTTGTGCGGCAGCGCAGGTTCGGCGACGATGTAGCGGAAAGCGACGCCGTCGTTCGATACGCGGAACACGATATCCATCGCCTGCTGCTGCGGATTGCGCACAGTGTAGGTCTGCTCGTTGGCGCGGTAGCTGATGCTGCTCTTTTTGCCAACCGCCATCTGGTACTGGTCGTTGACGACATGGGCCTTGGAGGTGGCGGTCAGCGTCAAGGCGCTGGCCAGGTCGGCCCCTTGCAGTTGCAGGCCCAAGGTGGAAGCCATCAACACCGGCTTGCCATCACGAGAGATCGAGTAGCTCAACGCGCCGGCGGCGGTGGAGTGCAGTGTGACGGCGACGTGGCGATCAGGACTGGTCAGCACCGGCGCCGCGACGGCGGCAGTCATTGCACCGGCGGCGAGCGCCAGCGCGGAGAAACATGTCTTTACCATGTTCTTACCTTCTAAAGGCTGGGGTCAAGTCTGACATTTGGACACGATCTCTGCAGTAGCGGCTGTTACAGCAGAGGCCGTGTCCAAATGTCAGACTTGACCCCATTGTTTTTATACCCAGCCTGCGTCGACGATGAACTCCTGGGCTGTGCACATTGCGCCGTCTTCGGCGGCCAGGAACAGCACCATCGATGCCACGTGTTGCGGCATCAGTTTGGTCGGGAGGCATTGGTTGCGCTTGATGTCCTGCTCGCCCGCGTCGTCCAGCCACAGGTCGATCTGGCGCTGCGTCATCACCCAGCCTGGCGTGACCGTATTGACGCGGATGCCGTGCGCGCCGAACTCGCGCGCCAGCCCGCGCGTGAGGCCGTGCACCGCAGCCTTGGACGTGGCGTACACCGCATAGCCGGCATTCTTCACATGCCACGAGATAGAACCGACGTTGATGATCGAACCGGAGCCCTTTTTCTTCATGCCCGCCAATACCGCCTGGCAGGTGAAGAACATCGGCCGCTGGTTGATGGCGATACGCTCGTTCCAGTAGTCCACCGTTACTTCCGCCGTTTCGTGGCGCTGGTCGTTGGCGGCGTTGTTGACCAGGATGTCGAAGTCGCCCACCGCAGCGACCATCTCGGACATGGTGTCCTGCAGCGCAGGGATGTCGGTGATGTCGCATTGTCGGAACAACGGCTCGGGATAGCCAGCTTCCTTCACGCGGCGCACCAGCGCCAGGCTGGCGTCGCGGGCGATGTCCACGAACGCCACCTGCGCGCCCTGCTCGGCGAAGGAAATCACCATCGCCTCACCGATGCCGGTGCCGCCACCGGTGATAAATACACGCTTGCCGCGCAAGCTGCCAAATTTGGCCAATTGGGTCATACGGTCTCCGTCTTGTTTTTATCAGCTGCGCGTCAGTTCGCCATCTCGGCGGCGCCAGGCTGCGGCGCCGGTGTCGCGCAATACTTCCGGCAGCAATGCCTGCGGCAGGCTCTGATACGACACCGGACGCAGGAAGCGCACGATAGCGCCCGTTCCTACGGACGTGCTGCGTCCATCGGACGTCGACGGGAACGGCCCGCCATGCACCATCGCACTGCACACCTCAACCCCGGTCGGGAAGCCGTTGGCCAGGATGCGGCCCGCCTTGCGCTCCAACACAGGCAGCAGCGCATGCGCCAGATCCAGATCGCCATCGTCCAGTTGCAGCGTGGCCGTCAACTGGCCTTCCAGGCTCTCCACCACCTTGTGCAGTTCCGCGACATCTTTGCACGCGACCACCAGCGAAGCCGGGCCGAATACCTCTTCCGACAACGCATGCTGCTCCAGGAAAGCCTCGCCGCTGGCGACGAACAGCGCCGGAGCGCCCTTGCCTTCCGACTGCGGCGCCAGTGCCAGCGTCTTCACGTCCGCATGTTCCGCCAGTTGCGCGATCCCGCGCTGGAAGCTGCCCGCGATCCCCGGCGACAGCATCGCGCAGGCCGAGCCCCCCGCCAGCGCCTGTGCCGCCGCATGAGCGAAGCGATCCAGGTCCGGGCCGGCGATGCCGATCACCAGGCCCGGATTGGTGCACATCTGCCCCACACCCAACACCAGCGAAGCGGCGAAGCCGGCGCCGATGTCCTCGGCCCGCGCAGCCAGGGCGCGCGGTAGCAGGAACACCGGATTGATCGAACTCATTTCCGCATACACGGGAATCGGCACCGGCCGCCCAGCCGCAACGCCCATCAGCGCCACACCGCCGCTACGCGAACCCGTAAAGCCGACCGCCTTGATGGCCGCATGCCGCACCAGCTCCTGGCCGATGCCATTGCCGCTGCCGGTCAGCAGCGAGAACACGCCGGCAGGCAGCCCGCATAGCTCAACCGCCTTCACCACGGCGCGGCCCACCAGCTCCGACGTGCCGGGGTGCGCGGAGTGCGCCTTCAGCACGACCGGGCAGCCGGCCGCCAGCGCCGATGCTGTGTCGCCGCCTGCTACAGAAAACGCCAACGGGAAGTTACTGGCCGCGAAGACGGCTACCGGACCGAGTCCGATCATGCGCATCCGCAGGTCGGGGCGCGGCGGCGCCCGTTCCGGCAGCGCTTTGTCGATGCGGACATCGTTCCACGAACCTTCGCGCAGCAGGTTGGCAAACAGTTTCAACTGGCCGACGGTGCGGCCACGCTCGCCCTCGACGCGCGCACGCGGCAGGCCGCTTTCGGCCATCACGCGTTCGACCAGTACATCGCCCAGCGCCATGATCTGGTCGCCGATGGTTTCAAGGAAGACGGCGCGCTTCTCGTCGCTCAGCGCACGGAAGGTGTCGAACGCGGCGTCGGCCAGGCGGCAGGCCTGGTCGATCTGCGCGAAATCGACGCCGAAGAACTCAGGCTCCATCTGCTGTTGCAGCGTTGGGTTGTAGGCGCGGATGGCAGCGCCCGTACCTTTGACGGCAACGCCGCCGATCAATGCTTCACCGGTGATGATCATAATGTTTTCACTTTCGCGACTTCGGTCTTGTACACGGCCAGCTTGTTGCGCAGGGCCGGGCCGAACTGCGGCGCTTCGATTTCAAACGTCTCGCCTGGCTTGACGACGATGTTGTCGGCCACGCTCAGCGTCGCCGTGCCGAAGAAGTGGATATGCACATCGCCGGGACGCTTGAACAGCGGGTACTTGAAGTGGTGGTGCTCCAGGTTGGCGATGGTGTGCGACATATTCTGTTCGCCGCTGAAGAAAGCCTTCTGCCAGCGTACCTTGCCCTCCACGTCGTAGATGCGCGACGTGCCTTCGATATGCGCAGGCGCTTCCCCGACCAGCAGCGCCGGGCCCAGGCCGCAGGCGCGCAGCTTGGAGTGTGCCAGGTACAGGTAGTTCTGGCGTTCGGTCACGTGGTCCGAGAACTCGTTGCCGATGGCGTAGCCGACGCGGTATGGCTGGCCGTCGTCGCCGATCACGTAGAGGCCCGCCACTTCCGGCTCTTCGCCGCCATCGAGCGCGAAGTCCGGCATGTTCAGGGCCTGGCCGCTGGCGGCGACGATGGAGCCGTCGCCCTTGTAGAACCATTCCGGCTGCACGCCCGCTTCGCCCGCCGCTGGCTTGCCGCCCTCCACGCCCATGCGGAACATCTTCATGGAGTCGCTCAGGGATTCGACGTCGCCGCCGATTTTCTTGTGCATGGCGTCGCGGGTGTCGGCGCTGCCCAGGTGGGTCAGGCCGGTGCCGGTGACGTAGCAATGGGCATCGTCGCTGTGGTCCAGTGGCGGCAGCAGGCGGCCGGCTGCGGCCACGGCGTCGAATGCCAGCACGGCGTGGCCGGTGGCCTTGGTCGCCAGGTCGGCCAGCCCGACCGACTTGCGGATCGCGTCCTGCGCCAGCGCGTAGGTCGTGCTATAACCTTCGATGACGCGGATGGTGTTCTGTTCCAGCACGCCGATCTGGCGTGCGCCTTGTTCGTTCTTGAATTGTACGAGCAGCATAAAGTCTCCGGATTTTTATCAGTGCGAATGGCGCGGCACGGCCGAACCGCGGTTCCCGACCAGGAAGTCGAAATCGCAGCCTTCATCGGCTTGCAGCACGTGTTCGATATACAGTTTCTGGTAGCCAGTCTTGGGGCCCGGCGCCGAGCCGGCGACGCGTACGGCCTGGCGTTCCGCCATCTCCGCATCCGAAATCTCCAGGTTCAGCAGGCCACCCGCGCAATCGAGCGTGATCCAGTCGCCATCCTTGACGATGCCCAGCGGGCCGCCGGCCATCGCTTCCGGCGCCACGTGCAGCACCACGGTGCCGTAGGCGGTACCGCTCATGCGCGCATCCGAGATGCGGACCATGTCCTTGACGCCGGCCGCCAGCAGTTTCGGCGGCAGGCCCATATTCCCTACTTCGGCCATGCCGGGATAACCTTTCGGGCCGCAGTTCTTCATCACCAGCACCGAGCTGGCATCGACTTCCAGCTCCGGATCGACGATGCGGCTCTTGTAATGCTCGAAGTCCTCGAACACCACGGCGCGGCCGCGATGCTGCATCAGTTCCGGCGTGGCGGCCGATGGCTTCAACACCGCGCCGCGCGGCGCCAGGTTGCCGCGCAGGATGCAGATGCCGCCATCCTTCAGCAGCGGCTTCTCCAGCGGACGTATCACTTCATCGTCGTAGATCGGCGCTTCCTTGCAGTTTTCCCACAGCGTTTTGCCGTTGACGGTCAGCGCATCCGGATGCGGCACCAGGCCGCCGTCGCCCATGCGGCGGATAGCGCCCGGCAGGCCGCCGGCGTAGTAGAACTCTTCCATCAGGAAGCGGCCCGACGGCAGCAGGTCGACGATGGTTGGCGTGCCACGACCCACGCGGGTCCAGTCTTCCAGCTCCAGGTCGACGCCGATGCGGCCGGCGATGGCTTTCAGGTGGATCACGGCGTTGGTCGAACCGCCGATGGCGGCGTTGACGCGGATCGCGTTCTCGAAGTTTTCGCGCTTGAGGATCTTCGACAGCGTCAGGCCTTCCCTCACCATTTCAACGGCGCGGATGCCCGACATATGCGCCAGGATGTAGCGGCGCGAATCGACGGCCGGGATGGCGGCGTTGTGCGGCAGCGTGGTGCCCAGCGCTTCGGCCATGCAGGCCATCGTCGATGCCGTGCCCATGGTGTTGCAGGTGCCTGCGGAGCGGGAGTGGCCCGACTCCGCCGACATGAATTCGTGCATGGTGATTTCGCCGGCCTTGACCTGCTCGTGCAGCTGCCACACGGCGGTGCCGGAGCCGATGTTCTTGCCGTTGAGCTTACCGTTCAGCATAGGGCCGCCGCTGACGACGATGGTCGGGATGTCGACCGATGCGGCGCCCATCAGCAGCGCAGGCGTGGTCTTGTCGCAGCCGACCAGCAGCACCACGCCGTCCATCGGATTGCCGCGTATCGATTCTTCGACGTCCATGCTGGCCAGGTTGCGGGTCAACATGGCGGTTGGACGCAGGTTCGATTCGCCGTTGGAGAACACCGGGAACTCGACCGGGAAGCCGCCCGCCTCCAGGATGCCGCGCTTGACGTGTTCCGCCAGCTTGCGGAAGTGGGCGTTGCAAGGGGTCAGCTCCGACCAGGTGTTGCAGATGCCGATGATCGGTTTGCCCTGGAACTCGTGATCAGGAATGCCCTGATTCTTCATCCAGCTGCGATACATGAAACCGTTCTTGTCCTGGGTGCCAAACCACTCGGCGGAACGCAGTTTCACCTTTTTGTCGCTATCAGACATGCATATCTCCTCAGTATGTTCCTGTACGGGGACGGGGTTGTCATGCCCCCGTATCGATAAGCCATACTAAGTTGTAGTGAGATATCTTTCCAATAAATTATTATTCGACTTTGATACCAGAATGAGTATCAGTCCTCGACGGCGAAGCGGTAGCCCATGACGGTGGTGTACTCCGCGCCCGGGCGCAGTATCGTCGACGGGAATTCGGCGCGGTTGGGCGAATCCGGATAGTGTTGCGGTTCGAGACAGAAGCCGCTGCGGTGGCCGTAGATGCGGCCCTTGCCCTGCATGCCGTCGTGCAGGAAGTTCCCGCTGTAGAACTGGATGCCCGGCTCCTGCGTCACCACCTCCAGCACGCGGCCGGACGAGGGATCGCGCACGCGGGCAGCCAGCTCCAGCGCGCCGGGCTGCGATTTGTTCAGCACGAAGTTGTGGTCGTAGCCGGCGCCATGGCGCAGTTGCTCGTCGTCCGCGTCGATGCGGGCGCCGATCGCGTGCGGCGTGCGGAAATCGAACGGCGTGCCAGCCACCGTTGGCAGTTCGCCGGTCGGTATCAGGCCGCTGTCGACTGGCGTGTAGGCGTCGGCCACGATGGTCAGCTCGTGGGCCAGGATGTCGCCCTTGCCGGCCAGGTTGAAATAGGCGTGGTTGGTCAGGTTGACCGGCGTGGCTTTGTCGCTGATTGCGTGGAAAGCGATACGCAATTCGTTATCGTTGCGCAGTTCGTAGATGACGGTGACTTCCAGGTTGCCGGGGTAGCCTTGCTCGCCGTCGGGGCTCAGGTAGCTCAGGATCAGGCCTGCGGATTTCGGCGTGGCGAAGGATTCGGCTTCCCACAGGCGGCGGTGGAAGCCGTCCTGGCCGCCGTGTAAATGGTTTATACCGTTGTTCACGTCCAGCTGGTGGGTTTCGCCGTCCAGCGTGAAGCGGCCGTTGGCGATGCGGTTGCCATAGCGGCCGATCAGCGCGCCGAAATAGTGGGATTCGCCCAGGTAGGCGGCCGGGTCGTCGAAGCCCAGGCAGATGTCGGCCAGTTGGCCGTTGCGGTCGGGCGTGTGGATTTCGGTGATGACGCCGCCGAGGGTGCTGATCTTGACGATCATGCCGTTGGCGTTGGTCAGGGTGTACAGCGTGGCGTCTGGGCCGAAGGCTGCGGAGGTGATCGAAGGTTGGGACATTGTTTGGCTTTCTAATGGCACGGCGGCCGAGAGGAATAAACCTTCTCGGCCGCCGCAGTGATTGTTGCAGTCTCGCTCAGGCGATAGATGGCTTCCCGAACACCGGCATGCCCTGCCCGTCCCATTTCAATGGCTTGACGTAGGTGTGCCGGTCCGGGTTCCAGAGCGGATCGCCGATAATCTCGGTATAGGTGCGCGCATGATAAACCAACATGACGGTTTCGCCATCGTCGCCGACGGTGAAGCTGTTATGCCCAGGCCCGTACACACCATGCTCATAGCAGGTTTGCAGCACCGGCTGCGGCATCTTGGTCCACGCGGCCGGGTCCAGCAGATCGGCATTCTCGTCCGCCCACAACAAACCCATGGCGTAGTTCTCGTCGGTGGCGCTGGCCGAGTAGCTGATGAAGATCTTGCCGTTCTTCTTCAGCACCGACGGTCCCTCGTTGACCCAGAAGCCGCGTATCTCCCAGTCGAACTCCGGCTTGCTCAGCATGACCGGCGGGCCGTCCAGCTGCCACGGCGTTTTCATCGGCGCGATGTACAGGTTGGAATTACCCTCGATGGCCACGTCCTTCTGCGCCCACAGGTAGTACAACTGTCCCCTGTTGCTGAAGGTGGTGGCGTCCAGGCAGAAGGTGTCGATGCCGGTGTCGATCTGGCCCATGAACTCCCATTCGCCTTCCAAAGGATTGGGATTGGCGTTGCGGATCGCGTACATGCGGTGCTGGAACAGCTTGTGTTTGATCTCGCGGCTCGGCGCAGCGGCGAAGTAGACATACCAGGCGCCGTCGTTGAAGTGCAGCTCCGGCGCCCAAACCAGCTCGCTATACGGGCCGGCCTCCGGCTTGTGCCAGACGTCGACCTTGGCCGCATCCGCCAGGCCGGCGATGGTCTTCGCGCGGCGCAGTTCGATACGGTCGTACTGCGGCACCGAGGCGGTGAAGTAGTAGTAGCCGTCGCTGTGACGAATGATAAAAGGATCGGCGCGCTGCGCGATCAGCGGATTGAGTACATCTTCCATTGCTTCGACTTCCAAAAAATTAGACTGCCACATAGCCCTTGACTCCCATTTCCGCCTTGACCTCCGTGTAGTACTTGTCGTTGATACGGTACTTGAACATCAGAAGTCCCATGACGGTATGGAAGAAACCGGGGATCAGCGTCATCATCAGCACGATGCCGTGCAGCGCGTACGCGGTCTGCTCGACGTTGGGCACATAGGCGAAGTGCGTCAGCAGCTTGCCGACCAAAACGCCGGCAATGCCCATGCCCGCCTTCTGGCAGACCGAGATGCCGCCGAAGGCAAAGCCCGATACGCGCTTGCCCGTCTTGACCACGCCGTAGTCGATGGTCTCGGCGATGGCCGACCAGAACACCGGCGCATGCAGGTCCACCACGAACGACAGCAGGAAGTACAGCACAAACGCCAGCACGGTGTCGCCCGGCCCGACGAAGAAATAGATCGCGGCACTGAGGGCGCCCACACCGATCTGCGTCCAGCGGAACAGATTGACCTTGCAATAGAACTTGGTGATCCACGTCGATGCGACCATCGACAGGATGGCGGCCACCACGCCGGTCGACAGGAAGGCCGAGATGGTCGGGCCGTCGGCGCCGAGATAATATTTGGCGTAGTAGATGGCCACCGAGCCGCGCACCACGTAGCCGATGGTGCCGGTCACGCAGACGCCGCACAGGATCAGCCACTGGTCGTTCTTCACCAGCACCTTGACCTGCTCCCACAGCGACTGGCGCTGCACTACGTGCTGCACACGCTCGCGGGTGGTGAAGAAGCAGAACAGGAACAGCAGCACGCCCATGCCCGCCATGACGGCCATGGCGAACTGGTAGCCGGCGGCAGCGTTGCCGCCGCCCCAGCGTTCCGACAGCAGCGGCACGATGACCGTCACCATGAAGGCGCCGATCTTGGCGAAGAACAGGCGGTAGCCGTTGGCGGACAGGGTCTCCTGCGGATCCTTGGACAAGGCGCTGGGCAGCGAGATGTAGGGAATGCCCACGCCCGCCGTCATGATGGTCATGATGATGTAGGTCGAGTAGGCCCAAACCAGCTTGGCGCTGTAGCCCCAATCGGGCGTGGTGAACACGAAGAACACGCTGAGCCCATACGGCACGGCCAACAGCAGCAGCCACGGACGGTAACGCCCCCAGCGGCTGGTGAAACGGTCTGTGATCTGGCCCATCGTCAGGTCGGCCATCGCGCCGACGAACTTCACCACGCCAAACATCATCGCCAGGTCGACCGTCTTCAGGCCGTAGATGTCCGTGTAGAAGAAGGTGATGATCAACATCATCGACGAGATCACCACGTTCAGCGCCATGTCACCGGCGCCAAAGCCTACTTTTTCCAACAAAGACATTTTTTGATTCGACATCGGATACTCCACCAGGTTGTCATTCCCGCGAGCGGGAATGACGTCAACACAATAAGACGGGAACGCTCTTACCGTCGGGCTTACATTTTCCAGCGCAAGCCAACCGATACCGAACGTCCGATCTGGAGCGCACCGAAATTGGTCAGCTGCGCGTTGCCAGCACTGCCGAAGTGGTAGTACTGCTGCTGCATTTCGTTGGTCAAGTTGACACCACTGATATCGACCGACATGTTGTCGTTGATTTTATAGGAGATCTGCATGTCGACGCTCTTCTCCGGCTGACGCCAGATACCAATCGGATTCGCAAACAGGGCGGCTTCGTTCCTGGCCAGGAAGCCGGAACGCCAGACATAGGACAAGCGCGTGCTGATCGGGCCCTTTTCGTAAGCCAGCGTGGCGTTGTACGAGCTGTTGGACACGCCGAAGAACGGCGTCTCGAGCTGGGAGACGATGACGCCGGCATCATTGGCGTCAGGCACGTTCTGCGACGAGGTGAGGCGCGTATAGCTGCCCTGGAATCCCAGGCCGTCCAGCAGGCTCGGCAGCCCTTTCGGGAAGTAGATCAAGCCGAGTTCGGCGCCCTTGATCGTGCCGTTGGAGGCGTTGACCGGCGAGTTGATGACGTAGTCATAGCCGTTCGTATGGTCGCCGCCCGAGGTCGAGTTACGGAACGGGTCGTTCGCCGGATCGACGTGCACCTTGTGACGCAAGCTCACGACCAGGCCGTCGATCTTGCGCTTGAACGCAGTGCCGTAGAGTGCGCTGTCCTTCTGGAAATACCACTCAGCCGTCAGATCCAGGTTCTTGGAGCGGGTCGGCTTCAGGTCCGGATTGCCGCCGGTGCCCGAGCCGTAACCCACCTTCGAAACGTCGTCACCGAGTTGCAGGACAGGATTCAAATCGCCGAAGTTCGGGCGGCGCAGGGTTTCGCCATAGTTAAGGCGGAGCACGACGTCCTTCGACGGGTCGTAAATCAGCGTCATGCTGGGCAAGACCTTGCTGGTCGACTTGCTGGCGCCGGACGGCGTGACCGCCTTGGTGCTGGCATCAATCTTATAGAAGGTCATGTCGGTATCGACCTTCACGTAGCGCAGGCCGAAATTGCCGCGCAGGCGATGGCCGAACAGCTCGTTCTGGGTATTCCCCATCACAAACAGGTTGTTCGTCTTTTCATCGACCTCGAAGGTCTTCTGCAGGTTCAGCTTGTCCGTTGTCTGGAAGGTCTGATCCACCGAATTAAACAGCTTGCGCCAGTCGTCGATATGGTCGCGGATGTAGTAGGCATTTGGTTCAACCCATGAACGCGGAACGTCCGAGATGGCCGTGCCGAAGTTCGAGTTGGTCGAGGCATACTCCGGCCCCAGCGAAGCGAGGTTGCGGTTCAAGCTGGCCGATTGGGTGCGGTTGGCCTCCGACGCCTTGCGGTCGTCGAAGCGTACGCCGAAGTGGATCGTCTCCAGCGGCCCCCAGTTGGCATCGAAGACGCCACCCAGATTGGCCGTCGCGGCGCTGCCCTTGTTGCGGTTGGCGGTATCGAAGAACTGCGCGACATTCCACTTGGACGGGTCGGTCAGGTCGGCATCGTTGTTGAAATGGAAGGCCGTGCCACTGCCGCCGGCATTGAAGTCGACGTTGATGGAAGGTGCAACGCGATCAATCCGGGTGGCGGTGAATTCCGAGTGAAAGGTGCTGGTCTGGTAAGACAGATCGCCTTCCAGCCGGAGGCGGTCGCCAAGGTTCCACTTGCCGTTCAGGGCATAAACGTAGGAATCGGTGGCCGACGTGGTGTAGTCGCCGCTGTTGAAGCCGTAGACGTTATTGACTTTACGGGTCTTGATCACGTTGGTTCCCGGATACGTCGTGATCGTCCCCGCAGGGTTGCTGCCGAGATCGCCCCACCAGTCGACAAAACTGAACAGCAACTGGTTGAAGGACTTGTCGCGATAACCGTTGTACATCGACTCGAAGGTGTAGACCGAATCGCTGTTCGGCTTCCACTGCAAGGCGAGATTGGCGGCGGGACGCTCCCGCTTGCCCTGGACGTCGCTCTGGAAAACGGCGTCGCGCGCCAGGTAATACGGGTAGGCCTTGCCGTTGAAATCCAGCGTAGAACCCGCCGCCATCGGCAAGCCGGTATGGGTGCCAGGCGTCCAGATATTGTTGTCGAAGATGCGCTGCAGGGGCGTGTAACCTGGCGGGACTTCGGCGGCATTGGGGCTGGTGAACGGCACCATGGCGCCCGGCGTCACGCTTTCGTTGCGGTACTTCGTCTCGCTGGCCGACAGATTGACCAGGGCGCCGACTTCGCCGATGCCGGTTTCCCAGCGGTTGCTTAACAGGGCGCTGAGCTGCGGGTTGGCCTTTTTCGCCGGATCGAGATAGGTTTCGCGCGCCGACAGCGACACTTTCGGCCCCTTGAAATCGAATGGCCGCAGCGACTTGACGTCAACCTGGCCGGCGATTCCGGTTTCTAACTGGCTGGCGTCGCGCGTCTTGTAGACGTCAATCTGGCGAACCAGGGTCGAGGGTATGTCCTGCAGCGCGACCTGCGTGCCGGACGCCGTAAAAATAGTGCGGCCGTTCCAGGTGGTTTGGACGTCGGGCAGACCGCGAATGGACAAGGTGCCGACTTCGCCGCCGGAGCGGTCCGTGACCTGTACCCCCGTAATGCGCTGCAGCGCTTCGACGACATTGTTGTCGGGCAGCTTGCCGATGTCTTCGGCAACGATCGATTCCACGACCTGGTCGTTGGTGCGCTTGATCGCCAGGCTCTTGATCAGCGACGCCTTGACGCCGGTGACGACCACGGTGGCGGCGTCCCCTGCTTCCGTCTTTTCGGCGGCCGCCTGCGCCCACACCGAGGCGCTGCTGAGCAGGCCGGCTGCGGCGAGCACCGCGACGCCGGTTTTCAGGACGAGGCGATGCTTCGCCTGGGGCTCGAAAGCCCCGGTTGATAGTTGGTTCATACGTCTCCTGTGTTATCTGTTTTATAGTTTTGTGCAGCGACCTCGAAATCATCTTAGGGTCTGAGCAAAAAACAAACCAATCAATTTTTTCGGGTTTTTGATACCAAAAAAAGTATCAGCACAGACAGGAAAAAGAATAAAAAAGCCCGCGCTTGGCGGGCCTCATGCATTTTTTGCATGACTTTACTGGAAGGCGACCTCCGTAAAGCTGCGTAACTTGCGGCTGTGAAGCTTGTCCACGCCCAAAGCGCGCAGCAGCTCCAGCGCGCGGATGCCGATCCGTAAATGCTGGTCAACACGGTCGCGATAAAACTGGTTAGCCATGCCGGGCAGTTTGATTTCACCGTGCATGGGCTTGTCGCTCACACACAACAAAGTCCCGTACGGCACGCGGAAACGGAAACCGTTGGCGGCGATGGTGGCGCTTTCCATGTCCAGCGCGATCGCCCTGCTCTGGCTGAAACGGCGTTCCGGCGTGCGCTGCGGCAGCAGTTCCCAGTTGCGGTTGTCGGTGCTGGCGACGGTGCCGGTGCGCATCACGCGCTTGAGGTCGTGGCCGGTCAGCTGCGTGACCTCGGCCACGGCGGCCTCGATCGCCACCTGCACCTCGGCCAGCGGCGGGATCGGCACCCACAGCGGCAAGTCTTCGTCGAGCACGTGGTCCTCGCGCACATAGCCGTGCGCCAGCACGTAGTCGCCCAGCTGCTGGGTGTTGCGCAGGCCGGCGCAATGGCCCAGCATCAGCCAGGCGTGCGGCCGCAGCACGGCGATATGGTCGGTGATGGTCTTGGCGTTGGCCGGGCCGACGCCGATGTTGACCATCGAGATGCCGGTGCCGTCTGCGCGGATCAGGTGGTAGCCCGGCATCTGCGGCAGGCGCGGCGGCTGAGCGCCGTGCGCGTCGTTGGCCTGCACCGCCTGGCCGACGCGGCGCGTGACCATATTGCCCGGCTCGATGAAGGCGATGTAATCGTCGTCCGGCGCGCTGGACGCCTGGCTCATCAGCTCATGCCCCAGCTTGACGAATTCGTCGATGTAGAACTGGTAGTTGGTGAACAGCACAAACTTTTGGAAATGCTCGCACGAGGTGCCGGTGTAGTGGCGCAGGCGTTGCAGCGAGTAGTCCACGCGCGGCGCCGTGAACAGCGACAGCGGCTGCGCCTCGCCCGGCGGCGGCTCGTGGGTGCCGTTGGCGATGCCGTCGTCCATCGCGGCAAGGTTGGGCAGATCAAATACGTCGCGCATCAGCAGGCGCCGTTCGGCGCTCATATTGCCTTCGATGTGCTCGTGCTCGGCGAACGAAAAGTGGATCGGGATGGGTTGCGAACTGGTGCCCACCTCGATGCGCAGGTGGTGGCTGCCGTGGTTCTTCAACAGCAGCTTGAACTGCTGTTGGTAGTAGCGCGCGAACAGGTCGGGCCGCGTCAGCGTGGTTTCGTAGGTGCCGGGGCCGGCGACGAAGCCGAACGCCAGCGTCGAATCGGCGCGGGCCACGGTGTCCGTATGCACGCGCACGAAGGGGTAGCAGCCGCGCACATGCTCGCCGACATCCTCGCCGGCGACAAAGCGTTTCATGGCGTCGCGCAGGTGGGCGACGTTGGCCTCGTAAATGGCCAACACCTGTTCATAAGCGGCAATCGGATCGTCAAATTGCAGCGGTGCGATAAACGGACGGGTCATGGACATTGGGCTCCTTGGTGGCGCAGGTAGTTCCTGATATTTCCTATTGTAAAGGCTGTAAGCGGAACTTGCATGCTCCCTCTAGGGGAACGAACAGGCGTACCGTACAATGACACCCGCCAACACAAAATAAAGTAACAGCATGAACGACCCAGTATCGCCGCACATTCCGCAATCGCATCCAGATATTCTGTACGGGGCGCCGCAGGGCGAACTGCTGCGCGAGGAAATACTGGCCGATCTGCTAGAAGCGAGCGCCGCCCGCAATCCCGGCCAGACCGCGCTGATCTTCGGCGAGCGCCGCCTCAGCTACGGCGAGCTCAACGACCAGGCCGACCTGGTGGCGGCGCGCCTGATCGATGCGGGCGTGCAGCCGGGCCAGATCGTCGGCCTGTGGCTGCCGCGCGGGATCGAGCTGCTGGTGCTGCAAGCGGGTATCGCCAAGGCCGGCGCGGCCTGGCTGCCGGTCGATGAAGACACGCCGGTCGACCGCCTGCAAGTGTGCCTGGACGACGCCGACGGCGCCGGCGTGCTGACCTGCGCCGCGCTGGCGCCGCGCCTGGCCGCGCTGGAGGGCTTCGGCCGTCCCGTGTGGACCGCCGAAGCGCTGCTGGCCGCGCCGGCCGAAGGCGCTACGCTGTCGCGCCGTGGCGCAGTTTCGCCCGACGTGCCGGCCTACGTCATCTACACTTCCGGCTCGACCGGCAAGCCGAAAGGCATCCTGATCACCCAGCGCAGTATCTGCCACTTCCTGCGCAGCGAAAACGAAGTGCTCGGCGTGACCGCGCAGGACAAGGTCTACCAGGGCTTCTCGGTCGCCTTCGACATGTCGTTCGAAGAGATCTGGATCGCCTACCTGGCCGGCGCCACGCTGTGGATAGGCCCCAAGGAAATCAGCGGCGACCCGGAAACGCTGCCGCGCATGCTCGACGAAAACCAAGTCACGGTGCTGCACGCCGTGCCGACGCTGCTGGCGCTGTTCAATCAGGAAGTGCCCAGCCTGCGCCTGATTAACCTCGGCGGCGAGATGTGCCCGGAATCGCTGGTGGAGCGCTGGTCGCGCGCCGGCCGCCAGATGTTCAACACCTACGGCCCGACCGAAGCAACGGTATCGGCCAGCCTGGCGCGTTTGCAGCCCAGCCATCCGGTGACAATCGGCACGCCGCTGCCCAACTACGGCCTGCTGGTCGTCGACGTCAACGCCCTCCCCGCCTTGCGCCTGCTGCCGCGCGGCGAGATCGGCGAGTTGTGCATCACCGGCCCGGGCCTGGCGGCGGGCTATCTCGGCCGCCCCGACCTGACGGAAGAAAAATTCCTGGTCAATCCCTGGTCCAGCGGCGCGCATGACGGCCGCCTGTACCGCACCGGCGACCTGGCCCGCATAGCCGCCGACGGCGAAGTGCTGTGCCTGGGCCGCGCCGACGACCAGGTCAAGATACGCGGCTTCCGCGTGGAGCTGGGCGAGATCGAAACCGTGCTGGCGCAACAGGAAGGCGTGGGCACCGTGGCCGTCCTGCTGCGCAAGGACGACGGCATCGACCAGCTGGTGGCCTACATCGTGCCGGAAGCGGGCGTGGAACTGGACAGCAAGGCGCTGCGCGCCAGCCTGGCCGCCAAGCTGCCGCCGTACATGGTCCCCGGCCGCTACGAAATGCAGGAAGCCATGCCGCGCCTGACCTCCGGCAAAATCGACCGCAAGGCGCTGAAGGCCATGCCGCTCAGCGCAGCGCCGGCCGGCGGCAGCGAAGACTCCGACCTGCCCGACACCCCGGCCGAAGCGGCGCTGTTCGGCGCGCTGGCCGCGCTGTTCCCTGGCCAGGCCATACTGCGCAACGCCGACTTCTTCACCGACCTTGGCGGCCACTCCTTCTTTGCCGCGCGCCTGGCCTCGGCCCTGCGCGCCGACCCGCGCTTCGCCCACATCACCGTGCGCGACATCTATCAGCAGCGCCAGATCGGCAAGATCGCGCTGGTGCTGGCCGACGCACCCAAAGCCGCCGAAGCGGAAGCCGGCTGGACGCCGCCGTCCGCGCTCAAGCGCTGGACCTGCGGCCTGGCGCAGGCGGCCGCCATGCCGGCGCTGGTGGCGCTGCGCATGGCGCAGTGGCTGGCGCCGTTCTTCACCTACCACTTCTTCACCGGCGACCCGGGCGACTCCGTGGTGCGCGCCATCGCCGCCTCGGTCGGCGTGTTCCTGCTGGCGACCATCGGCGAATTCGGCATCGCCATCGCCGGCAAATGGCTGATCGCCGGCCGCCTGAAAGCGGGCGATTATCCGCTGTGGGGCGTCACCTACTACCGCTGGTGGCTGGCCGACCGCCTGGTCGAAGCCGCGCCGGCCTACCTGCTGAGCGGCTCCTCGCTCAACGCGTGGTGGCTGCGCGCGCTGGGCGCCAAGGTGGGCAAGGATGTCATCATCGGCTCGATGACGCTGCGCTCGCCGGACTTGCTCAGCATCGGCGACAACGTCAGCATCGGCAACGCCGTCAATTTCGAGAACGCCCGCGTGCAGCGCGGCCGCCTGCTGCTGGGCCAGATCACGCTGGGCGACGACGCCTGCATCAGCTCCTTCGCCGTTTTGGAAGGCAATACGCAAGTCGCAGCACTGGGCCACCTGGAAGGCCAGTCCGCACTGGGCGACGGCGCCCGCGTACCGGCCGGCCGTGTCTGGGCCGGCTCGCCGGCGCGCGATACCGGCGCCTTCGACACCACCCGCCTGCCGCCACGCCCGCAGGTGGGCGCCGCGCGCCGCCTGGGCGAAGGGGTATTCTTCATCCTCGGCATCCTGCTGATCGTCACGCTGTTCTTCATGCCGGTGTTCCCGAGCTTCGTGCTGATCGACTGGTTCGACGAACAGGGCTGGCTGCCGTGGATACAGGGCGACGACGTGCGCATCCAGCTGCTGCGCTACTTCCTGCTGGCCTTCCCCGCCAGCACAGTGCTGATCGTGCTGACGGCGATACTGTCGGCCGGCATCCGCTGGAGCGTGCTGCCACGCCTGAAGCCGGGCCGCTCGGCCATCCACAGCAACACCTACTGCGCCAAGTGGCTGGTCAGCCAGATCCAGGAATCGAGCTTGAACGTCCTGCACGGCATTTACGCGACGGTGTTCGCGCCGTACTGGTATCGCCTGCTGGGCGCCAAGGTCGGCAAGGATGCGGAGATCTCCACCGCGCTGGGCGTGGTGCCGGACATGCTGACCCTGGGCGACGAAACCTTCATCGCCGACGCGGTGATGCTGGGCGACGAGGAAATCGACGGCGGCTGGATGATCATGAAGCCGACCGTGATTTCGCACCGCAGCTTCGTCGGCAACGGCGCCTACATCCCGGACGGCACGGTGCTGCCGGAGCATGTACTGATCGGCGTGCATTCGCGCGCGCCGGACAACGATCAAATGAAAAGCGGCGATACCTGGCTTGGCTCCCCGCCGATCAACCTGCCCGCCCGCGAGCAGACCAGCGGCTATCCCGAGAACCTGACCTTCCATCCGTCGCCCTTGCGCCGACTGGGACGCGGCTTGATCGAAGCGTTCCGCATCGTCGCCCCGCACGCGCTGGTGATCGCGGTCGGCTACACGCTGGTGCTGGCGGTGATGCCGGCCGCCGGCGCCGGCCGCTGGGCCGAAGTGACCTGGGACCTGACGCTGGCGGGCCTGGGCTACGGCATCGGCAACTACATCTTCGTGGTGGTGCTCAAGTGGCTGCTGATCGGCCGTTACCGCAAACAGTCGGAGCCGATGTGGACGCCGTTCGTGTGGCTGTCCGAAGGCGTGACCAATCTGTACGAAGGCATCGCCGTGCCGAACTTCATGCGCTACCTGCGCGGCACGCCGTGGCTGCCGCTGGCGTTCAACATGCTGGGTTCGCGCATCGGCAAGGGCGTGTATCTGGACACCACCGACATCACGGAATTCGACTGCGTGCACATCGGCGACCATAGCGAACTCAATGCGCTGACCTGTCCGCAGACCCATTTGTTCGAAGACCGCGTGATGAAGATCGACCGCGTCACCATCGGCAAGAACGTCTACATGGGACCGCGCAGCGCGGTGCTGTACAGCGCTGTCGTCGGCGACAACGCCCGCCTCGGCGCGTTGACGCTGGTGATGAAGGGCGAGCAGATTCCGGCCAACGGCTACTGGGCCGGCTGCCCCGCCGCGCCGGCGAGATGAAGTCGATGCTCGTCTATCGCTGGCCCGGCCGCGTGCCAGTCCTGCGGGAAGGCGTGTTCGTCATCGGCGTTGCTACCAGCGCGAAACGACCTCAAGCCCGCGAACAACTGCGCTCCGCAACGCGGGCGGCGCTGGCCGCAGTGCTTGGCGTTGATGCCGATGCGATCAACATCGAGAGCACGCCAGGCGAAGCGCCGCGCATCCAAGTCGCTGGCGACGAACGCACTATCGGCTGCTCATTCACCCACGACGAGGGCTATGCGCTGGCCGCCATCAACCTGCATGGTTCGGTCGGCGTCGATATGATGGACGTGCAGGACATTCACGACTGGGACAATGTGGCGCGCGACTATCTCGGCCCGCAGGTTTGCGCGGCGCTGCGCGCGGCGCCCGCCAGCAAGCAAACCACTGAGTTCGCACGAGCCTGGACGCGGCACGAAGCCTGGCTGAAATGCCAAGGCCGTCAGCTGAGCGAGTGGCAAGCAGGCTGCGAGCCGTCTACCGGCGTCGCCCTGCGTGGCCTGCCTGAAGGATTGGTAGGCCATCTCGCGATGGCCGACGGGAGTTAGTTCGGCGCGTCGAGGAAGAAGATGGCGGTGAGTTTGGCCGGGGTCTTCTCGGTCGGCTTGTCGATCTGGACTTGCGCGCAGTCTTCGGCCACCAGGCTGCGCCAGTTGCCCACGCCGGCGGCGGAGAAGATCGTATGCGCCTTGGAGCTCATGCTCATATCGATCGCCAGGCGGGCATTGCGCTCGCCGGTCTTGGCGTAGTTCACGCCGCGCAGTTCGATGCCGTAGGCCGTTAGCCAAGGCTCCCACAGGCCCGTTTCCACGCCTTGCACGATGCGATTCAACATCTCTTCCAGCGTCAGGCCCTTTTTCTTCACCGAGCGCAGCACCGCCAGCGACGGCGCGAAGCGCGCATCGGTGCTCTGCTTGCCGGCGCCGCTGTCGCCTATGGCCTTGGCTTCCTTGGAAAACGCCGCATCGCGCTCGGTGTAGTCTCGCATGCGCGAGTAGAAATCGGCGTTCAGGAATGGATTGGCTACCCGGCCCGCAGGCGCTTGTTTTTGGTTCGTCATGATCAGGCCTTAATGTGTAAGGCCGTAGTTTAACCGACCCGGAACGCTTCCACGACAATCTTGCTCGCCTCGGCGAGGATCTCGCTGCGCGCTTTGTCGTCCTTGCCGGGCTGGGTGAGGTAGACCACCAGCACAATCGGCGCCTTGTTCGGCTGCCAGATCACGCCGATATCGTTGGTCGTGCCGTAGTCGCCCGTGCCGGTCTTGTCGGCCACCAGGGAGCCGGCCGGCACGCCGGCGCGGATGCGGGTGTCGCCGGTGGTATTCCCCAGCATCCAGTCCTTCAGCTGCTTGCGCTGCGCTGCGCCCAGGGCGTCGCCCAGCAGCAGCTTTTGCAGCGATTCCGCCATCGCCTCAGGCGTGGTGGTGTCGCGCGGATCGCCGGGCAGCGCGGTGTTGAGCTCCGTCTCGATGCGGTCCAGGCGGAATTCCGTGTCGCCGATAGAGCGCGCAAACGCAGTCACGGCGGCAGGTCCGCCGATCTGCTTCATCAGCAGGTTGGCCGCTGCGTTGTCGCTGTACTGGATGGTGGCTTCGCACAGCGCCGCCACCGTCATGCCTTGGCCGACGTGTTTCTCGGTGATCGGCGAATACGTGACCAGGTCGGTTTTTCGATACGCCACGCGTTTCTTCAGCAGCGCCGGTTCGCGCGCCAGCACGGCGGCCGACAGCATCATCTTGAAGGTGCTGCAAAACGGGAAGCGCTCGTCGGCGCGGTGCAGCAGGCGACGGCCGTCGGCCGTGTTCAGCGCGGCCACGCCCAGCCGGCCACCCGATTCCGCCTCCAGCTTGGCCAACAGCGCGGCGGCCGACAGGGGCGTGGAGGCCGGCGGGCTATCCAGCAGATCGGCGGCGCTGGCGAAGGGGGCGGCGGCCAGGGCCAGCAACAGGGCACGGCGGGAATCGAAAGCGGTCATGGTGCGCAGGTATAGTTAAGACAATATTTCGGATCATACCAGCCGATCCTTAAGCCTGTATTCAATTGAACGCACCCCGATTTGCACCGGATGTAGACTCATCGCATGGCCCCTCAAGTCCTCATCGTCGGCGCCGGTCCCACCGGCCTGGTACTCGCCATACGGCTGGCGCGGCACGGTATCGCCGTCCGCATCGTGGACCAGAACAGCGGCCCGGGCCAGGCTTCGCGTGCCATGGCGGTGCATGCGCGCACGCTGGAGTTCTATCGGCAGCTCGGTTTTGCCGATGTCGTCGTCAACCTCGGCATCAAGATCGAAGCCATCCACCTGCGCGAAGCGGGCGAGGATATCGCCGAACTGCGCCTCAAGGACATGGGCGCAGGCCTCAGCCCCTACCCTTTCGTGCTGGCCTTCCCGCAGGACGACCACGAACGCTTCCTGGTCGAGCAGTTGAAGGCCCTCGGCGTCGAAGTCGAATGGAACACCGCGCTGGAGTCGTTCACGCAGGACGAATGGGGCGTGCGCGCCGTGCTGGTGCGGGGCGGCGACCGCATCGCCTGCAGCGGCGTCTACCTGTGCGGCTGCGACGGCGCCCGCAGCCGCGTGCGCGAATCGCTCAAGCTGGACTTCCGCGGCGGCACTTACGACCACCTGTACTACGTGGCCGACGTCAAAACCTCGGGGCCGGAGAACCGCGACCTGGTCGGCCACCTGGGCGCCAACACCTTCGCGCTGATGCTGCCGGTGCGTTCGCGCGGCATGCAGCGGCTGATCGGCATCATGCCGCCGCAAGCGGAAGCCCTGTCCGAGCCGGGCTTCGAGGACATCCGGCCGGTGCTGGAGCCGCTGCTGGGCATCCGGGTGGAGCAGGTGAACTGGTTCTCGACCTATCGCGTGCATCACCGCGTGGCCTCGCAGTTCCGCGTGGGCCGCTGCTTCCTCGCCGGTGACGCCGCCCACATCCACAGTCCGGCCGGCGGCCAGGGCATGAACACCGGCATCGGCGACGCCGTCAACCTGTCGTGGAAGCTGGCCCTGGTGCTGCAGGGGCGCGGCGACCACGCCCTGCTCGACACCTACCAGGCCGAGCGCATCATTTTCGCGCGCAGGCTGGTCGCCACCACCGACCGGGCTTTCCAGATGATCGTTTCGCAGGGCGCAGGCGGGCAGTTGCTGCGCAGTTGGCTGGTGCCGCATGTGTTCCCGGTGCTGACCGGCTTTACGGCCGCGCGCCGCGCACTGTTCAAGGCTTTGTCGCAGGTGCAGATCCATTATCCGGACAGCCATCTGAGCGGCGGCCGTGCCGGCGAAGTGATCGGCGGCGACCGGCTGCCGTGGGTGCCGCAACCGGATGGCGGCGACAACTTCGACGCGCTGCAAACACTGGATTGGCAGGTGCATGTGTACGGCGAGCCCTCGCCCGCCCTCAGCGCCTGCGCATTTGAGCTATCGCTGCCGCTGCATGCCTACCCATGGACCGATGCCGCCGCCGACGCCGGCCTGCTGCGCGACGCCGCCTACCTGGTCCGCCCCGACATGCACGTGGCGCTGGCCCTGCCGCGCCAGGAGCTCGATTCCCTGCGCGGCATGATCGCGCGCTATCACCTGCGCTTCGCTCCCTGCAAATCCGAAGTTTAGCGCTGGGCGGCGACCAACAGCATCATCGGGCGGTCCAGCTCTTCGGCCAGGCCGGGATTGGCGGCCACCTGGTCGGCTGTCGGCGCCCATTCCTGCACATGCCGCACGTTGAAGCCGGCATGTATCAGGGCATTGAGCGTGGTGCCTATGGTACGGTGATATTTCAGCACGCCCTTGGCCAGCCAGTCGGTGCGGCGCGGCCCTTCGATGGAATAGCCGTCCAGCGGCCAGATCCTGCGGCCACCGGCATCCGTCGCCCAACCCGGCTGCGCGGGCGCCATGTAGACCGGGTGCTCGATCGTGAACACGAACTGCGCGCCCGGCGCCAGCGCCTGATGGATGGTCGCGGCCAGCTTGTCGAAATCCTCGATGTAATGGAAGGCCAGTGAGCTGTACGCAAAGTCGAACGCGCCGGCGGGCAGCGACAGCTGTTCCAGATCGGCGATCCGATAGTCGATATTGGCGGCCTGGGTGGCGGCCTTGGCGCGCGCGATCATCTGTTCGGACAGGTCCAGCGCCAGCACCTGCGCGGCGCCCTGCGCGCCGGCCCAGCGCGCGAACCAGCCGAAGCCGCAGCCCAGGTCGACCACACGCTTGTCTTTGAGCTCAGGCAGCATGGCGCGGATGGCCGGCCATTCGGGGGCGCCGTCCAGGCCATGGACGGAGCGCGGCAACTGGCTGTAACCGGCGAAAAATTCGGGTTGGTCGTAAATATTCTGTGCCATGCGATCCTCCATGCACCCGGCGGCGGGCCGGGTATAATTATTTTTTTGCCACTGTTGATTTCAACGAGGTGCACTATGACAGAGAAGACTTTGAACGCCAAGGTTGATGAATACGTCAGCAAGCCGGGGCAATGGCAGATCGCATACCAAAAGCTGCGCGCCATCGCACTGGCCTGCGACCTGGCCGAAGAATTCAAGTGGGGCAATCCCTGTTACACTCTCGACGGCCAGAACGTCGTCCTGATCCACGGCTTCAAGGAATACTGTGCGCTGCTGTTTTTCAAAGGCGCGCTGATGCAAGACCCCAAGGGCATTCTGATCCAGCAAACCGAGAATGTGCAAGCGGGACGCCAGATCCGCTTCACCAGCGCCGAACAAATCGCAAAAATGGAAGCGACCTTGAAAGCCTACATCCGCGACGCCATCAAGGTGGAGCAATCCGGCGCGCAGGTGGAATTCAAGAAAACCGCCGAATTCGCGATGCCGGAGGAATTCCTCAACCGGCTGGAAGAATCGCCCGAATTGCAGGAAGCCTTCGCCGCACTGACGCCGGGCCGCCAACGCGCCTACCTGCTACACTTCTCGTCGGCCAAGCAGGCCAAGACCCGCGAGTCGCGCGTGAACAAATGCATCCCGCATATCCTCAAGGGCAAAGGGCTGGACGACTAGCTTCATGAAAACCATAGCCATCATCGGCGGCGGCATCACCGGCGTCACCACCGCTTACGCCCTCGCCAAGCGCGGCTTCGCCGTCACGCTGCTGGAACGGCACCGCTACGCCGCGATGGAGACTTCGTTCGCCAACGGCGGCCAGCTGTCCGCCTCCAACGCCGAGGCATGGAACCACAGCAGCACCATCGTCAAAGGCCTGAAGTGGATGCTGAAGAACGATGCGCCACTGCTGGTCAACCCTAAACCCAGCTGGCACAAGCTGTCGTGGTTCGCCGAGTTCGTCGCTGCCATTCCCCACTATCGCGACCACACCATCGCCACCACCAGGCTGGCCGTGGCCGCGCGCGCGCATCTGTTCAGCTGGGCCGAGGAGGAAGGCATAGACTTCGACCTCAAACGCCAGGGCATCCTGCACATCTACCGCGACCGCGCCGGCTTCGAGCACGCGGCCGGCGTATCCAGGCTGCTGGAGCAAGGCGGCCTGCCGCGCCGCGCCGTCACGCCGCAGGAGATGCGCGCCCTCGAACCGACGCTGGCCGGCCAGTACTACGGCGGCCACTACACCGAAAGCGACAGCACCGGCGACATCCACAAATTCACCACCGGCCTGGCGCAGGCGGCGCAGCGCCTGGGCGTGGACCTGCGCTTCGGCCAGCGCGTGACCAAGGCCGCCGCCGACGCCCAGGGCGTCAACATCACCGTCGAGCAGGACGGCGCCGGCGACGCCAGCGAAGCCCGGCGCTACGACGCGGTGGTGGTCTGCGCCGGCACCGCCAGCCGCGAAATGGCGGCCATGCTGGGCGACCGCGTCAACGTCTATCCGGTCAAGGGCTATTCGATCACCGTCAACCTGGAGGACGCCGCCAGCCAGGCCGCCGCCCCCCACGTCAGCCTGGTGGACGACGCCGCCAAGCTGGTCGCCAGCCGCTTCGGCGCGGACCGCTTCCGCGTGGCCGGCACGGCGGAGTTCAACGGTTTCAACCGCGATATCCGCGCCGACCGCATCGCGCCGCTGGTCAACTGGGTGCAGCAATGCTTCCCCGGCGTGAGCACCCGCAGCGTCACGCCCTGGGCCGGGCTGCGGCCGATGATGCCGGACCTGATGCCCCGCGTGGGCCGTGGCAAGGCGCCATCGGTGTTCTACAACACCGGCCACGGCCACCTGGGCTGGACTTTATCGGCCGCCACGGCCGACATCATCGCCGACGCCGTGCTGGCCGCTTTGGGCGCGCCGGCGGCTTTGGTTAGCCAGCGTACCGCACAGGCCTTGAAAATGGCGTAAACTGCCATCATATCCAGCCTGTCTTACAAGGAGATCTGACATGACGGCAAAATCTTTCGCACGTATGACCCTGCTGGCCAGCGCCCTGGCGCTTGCGGTGCCGGCGTTTGCGGCCGAACCCACGGTACACGATGTGTATGTCGCCGCCGAAGCAGGCAAATACACCGAAGCCCAGGAACTGATGGACCAAGTCCTGAAAGCCCACCCGAACAGCGCCACCGCGCACTTCGTCGAGGCTGAGCTATTGGCAAAACAAGGCAAGTTCGCCGCCGCACAGGGCGAGCTGGCCACGGCTGAACGGTTGTCGCCCGGCCTGCCCAAGGTGAATCCTAGCGCCCTGGCCAAGCTGCGCACGCTGCTGGCCGATGGCCAGAAGCCGAAAGCCAACTACTCGCAACAGCAACCGGCACGCAGCAACGCCAGTTACAACAACGGCAACTACGGCGCTCCGCAGAGCAGCGGCATCCCCTGGGGCACCATCCTGATCCTGGGCGGCGGCCTGCTGGGCTTTATCTGGCTGGCGTCGCGCTTCATGTCGCGCCGTAACGCGCAGAACGACGCATCCTACAACCCGGCCGGCTACAACCCCGGCGGCGGCGCTGCCCCCGGCTATGCGCCAGGCGCAGGCTACCCTCAGCAGGGCTATCCACAGCAGGGCTACGGCCAGCCGCAGCAAGGTAGCGGCATGGGCTCGCGCATCATGGGCGGCCTGGCGACCGGCGCCGCGGTAGGCGCGGGCATCGTGGCGGGCGAAGCGATCGCCCGCCAGTTCACCGGCGGCAGCCACGATTCGGGCGCCCAGGCTGCGCCACGCAACGACATCGTCTACGACGATCCGTCGCGCGACGAACTGCTGCGCCGCGATGACATGGGCGGCAACGACTTCGGCGTCAGCGGCGGCTGGGGCGATTCCGGCGGCGGCGGCGACAGCGGCGGCGGTGGCGGCGGCGACTGGGATTAACCCGGCACCGGCATCATCACCTCACGGGGCGCGGCGCTCGCCCGCCCCGGCAGTTTCCATCGCAAGATCCCAGTACGGCGGATCGCCGAAATACTCCCTCAAATGACGTATCAGCAGCTGTGCCTTGACCTGGTTGGAACGACCGGGCATGTGCACCGCGTGGATCGCCGACTCCGTCGGTTCGCGCCGCCCCAGCGCCGCGGCCCGCACCACAGGCGCCATCGGGAACACCGGCACCAGCTGGCCGGCGACGATGGCGTCGCTCACCAGCCAGTTCGCCAGGTGGACCACGCCCGCGCCGCCTATGGCCGCGTGCAGCAGCGAGTCGGTGTCGTCGCAGCGCAGCGTGCCCTTGATGGCCAGCGGCTGGTTCTGGTTCACGCCGTCGAAACGCCACCAGCCGCGCGGCGCCGAGCGCCCGGTGACGGTCAGGCAGTTGTGGTCGAGCAGGTCCAGCGGCGTTTGCGGCCAGCCGTGGCGGGCCAGGTAGGCCGGGCTGGCGCTGACCACGCGGTTCTGGATCGCCAGCCGCGTCGCCACCAGGCCGCTGTCGGGCAGCACGCCGGCGCGCACCGCCACGTCCACCCGGCGCGCGGCCAGGTCGACGATGTCGTCGCTGACGTGCAGCTCCACCTCCAGCAAGGGCCAGTGCTGCAGGAAGCCGGCGATCGCCGGCGCCACATGCAGGCGCCCGAAGGCCGCCGGCGCCGTCACGGTCAGCAGGCCGCGCGGTTCGCTGTCCAGCTCCTGCACGGCGGCCTTGCCGTCGGCCAGTTCGGCCAGGATGTTGCGGGCGCGCGGCAGAAAACGCACGCCGGCGTCGGTCAGTATCATCTGGCGCGGGCTGCGCAGCAGCAGACGGGCGCCCAGTTCGGCCTCCAGCGCGTCGAGCTTGCGCGACACCGACGATACCGCCATCTTCATCTCCGCCGCCGCACGCGACAAGCTACCGTGCTCCACGACTGCCAGCAGGCACTGTAAGCTGTCTATCATCACTTCCCCCTCCATTTTGCAAATATCGCAAATTGCATTTGCCTTAATGGATATTGTGCCATTTTTTGCAAAGATGCATACTGCGTTTAGTAAATTCTTTGATAAGGAAAACCCATGAAATTCATCAGCAACTTCACACCGATTGCCACCGCCATCGCTTTTGCCGCCGCCGCACCCGTCATGGCCGCCGCGCCGCTGGCCGGCACCAACGCGCCCGGCTTCTTCCGCATCATGCTGGGCGACTTTGAAGTGACCGCGATCAGCGACGGCACCGTCGATCTGCCGATGAACAAGCTGCTGCAGCAGGCGCCCGCCAAGACCGACCAGGAACTGGCCCGCTCCTATCTGGCCAGCCCGCTGGAAACCTCGGTGACGGGCTACCTGGTCAACACCGGCGCCAAGCTGGTGCTGATCGACACCGGCGCCGGCAATCTGTTCGGACCGACGCTGGGCAAGCTGCTGGCCAACCTGAAGGCTTCGGGCTACCAGCCGGAGCAGGTCGATGAAGTGCTGATCACCCACATGCACCCGGACCACGTCGGCGGCCTCGCGGCCAACGGCCAGGCGGCCTTCCCCAACGCCATCGTCCGCGCCGACAAGCACGACGCCGACTTCTGGCTCAGCCAGGCCAATATGGACAAGGCCCCGGCCGAGAACAAGGGCTTCTTCCAGGGCGCGATGGCGTCGCTGTCGCCGTACATGGCCAACCAGCACCTGCAGCCGTTTAACGGCGCCGTCGAGATCACGCCCGGCATCCGCGCTGTCGCCAGCTACGGCCACACGCCTGGCCACATCAGCTACATGGTCGAGAGCAAAGGCAAGAAGCTGCTGGTGGTGGGCGATTTGATCCACGCGGGCGCGGTGCAGTTCGAGCACCCGGAAGTGACGATCGGCTTCGACAGCGATCCGAAGACCGCCGCCTACGCCCGCAAGCAAGCCTTCACGGCGGTCGCCAAGGAAGGCGCGCTGGTCGGCGCGGCCCACCTGCCCTTCCCCGGCCTGGGACATCTGCGCAGCGCCGGCCAGGCTTACCAGTGGGTGCCGGCAAACTACACCCAACTGCGTTAAACTGGATCGTATGGAAACAAGCAACACCCCTCGCCCCATCAGCGTCCTTGTCGTTGACGACCACCCCTTGCTGCGCACGGGGTTGGGCGAAGCCATCGCCAGCCAGGCCGATATGCGCGTGGCCGGCGAGGCCTGCAACGGCCGCGACGCGGTCGAGCTGTACCACACCCTGCGCCCCGACGTCACCATCATGGACATCGCCATGCCGGAGATGTGCGGCGTGACGGCGCTGCAGGAGATACGTCGCGAGCATCCCGGCGCCCGCATCGTCATGCTGACCACCTACAAGGGCGACGTGCAGATCATGCGCGCCGTGCAGGGCGGCGCGGCGGGCTTTTTATTGAAGAGTACCTTGCGCAAGGATTTGCTGGATACGATACGCGGCGTGCACCAGGGGCAGCGCCGCATCCCGCCGGAGATCGCGATGGAACTGGCCCAGCACATGGGCCAGGGGCCGTTGAGCCCGCGCGAAACGGAAGTGCTGAATCACGCCGCCACCGGCCACTCCAACCGCCGCATCGCCGAGCAGCTGGCGATTTCGGAAGAGACGGTGAAGGCGCACATGAAGAACGTGCTGGCCAAGCTGGCCGCGAACGACCGCACCCACGCGGTGACGATCGCCCTGCGGCGCGGGATCATCTCGATCTGAACTGTTAATCGTTGGCCGCGCAGGCCAGCCAAAGCAGCAGCGCGCAAGGCAGCAGCAGGCCATTGAAACCGGCCAGCATGAAGGCCAGCGCGCCGCTGATGCAGCCGACGGCAAACGCCAGCACCGGCCAGACCAGCTTCTTCAGGCGCGCCCGCGCATCGGCGTCGCCGCGCAGCATGTCCACCAGATCGATCACCAGCTGCGTCACATTGCCGGTCATGACGGTGGTGGCGGCCACCTTCCCCAGCAACAGCTTGCCGTAGGCGTTCTGCACCGCCATCGCGCCCGCGCACAGCATGCCGGTCAACATGATCAGCGGCGCATCCGGCCGGCCGACCGGCGTGGCCAGCCAGGCGCAGGCAACGCTGGCCGCCATCAACAGCGTCTGCAGCAGCAGGCTGTTACGCAGCTGGCGGCCGCCGCTGCGCTCCCAATGCAGTATCAGCAAGCGCGCCAGCGCCACCCCCAGCACGAACACCGGGAACACCAGCAGCTTGAGCCAGATGTCCGGCGCCGGCTGCGCCATGCCCCGGCCCAGCAGCACGAAGTTGCCGGTAACGTGGGCGGTGAACAATCCGAACAGGCCGATGAAGCCCAAGGTGTCGACATAGCCGGCCAGGAAGCCCAGCGCCACGCTTTGTCTTGTATCGCCGCGCTCCATCAGGGCTCCTTGCGCAGGTCGTGCCATGCCACCAGCAGGAAGGCGCCCGCCAGGCCGAGGTGTTCATAGAAGCCGTTGGCCGCCATGAAGCGCTCCGGTCCCGCGATTTCCCAATAGCGGTTGGCGAGCAGAGTCGCCATCAGCGTGAACACGGCCAGGTAGCCCGCGCCCAGCCAGCGATAGAAGCCGCTCAGTATCAGCAGCGACGCACCCAGCTCGCCGGCGATCACCAGCGCGGCCATCGGGCCGGCCGGCGACAGGCCAAAGTGCTGCATCTCGCCGACGGCGGACTGGAAGTCCATCAGCTTGTTGATGCCGCCTTGCAGATAGGCGGCACAGATCAGCAGCAGGCAGATCCAGCGTAGCGACGGCGTGGCCAGCCGCGTCAGTATAGGTTTGATCGGCGCCGTCATCACACCGCCCAGCAGGCGCAACCCAGCGCGCCCCAGAAACTCTTCAGATCGGACGTCGGCAGCTTGCTGGCCCACGCCGTCGCGTGCTGGTGGCCGTGGACGTTGCACTGGTTGGCGCAGCCGCATGCGGCCTGCTGTTGGCGCAGCTGCTGCTGTTCGCGCTTGCGCTGCTCAAGCTCCTTCAGCGCGGCGCGGTTGTTACCGATCTGCTCACCCCAGCCGGCGTAGCCGCCGAAACGGCGCACCGGCGACCAGTCCGGCATGGCCGGCGGCGGCGCCTCGTCGTAGCTGGCGAACTCGCCGGCCGCGTAGACGATCTTGCCGCCGACGATGGTCAGGCGCGAGCTCAAGTCGGCGATCTCGCTTTCGGCGCAGGCGTAGAAGTCCTTGTCCGGCACGATCAGGTCGGCCAGCTGGCCGGCCTCGATGCGGCCCTTCTTGCCCTCCTCGTTGGAGAACCAGGTGGTGTTCTCGGTCCACATGCGCAGCGCCGTTTCGCGGTCCAGGCAATTGGCGCGCGGGTACATCTGCATGCCGCCCACGGTCTTGCCGGTGATGAGCCACGACAGCGATACCCACGGGTTGTACGAGGCCACGCGGGTGGCGTCGGTGCCGGCGGACACCTTGACGCCCGCTTCCAGGATCTTCTTCACCGGCGGCGTGGCTTCGGCCGCGCCGTGGCCGTAACGCTCGACGAAGTACTCGCCCTGGTAGGCCATGCGGTGCTGCACGGCGACGCCGCCGCCCAGTGCCGCGATGCGGTCGATGGACTGGTCGGAGATGGTCTCGGCGTGGTCGAAGAACCAGTTCAGGCCAGTCAGCGGGATGTCCTGGTTGACGCGTTCGAACACGTCCAGCGCGCGGCTGATGGTTTCGTCATAGGTGGCGTGCATGCGCCACGGCCAGCGGTTCTGCGCCAGCACGCGCACCACGCCTTCCAGGTCGTCCTCCATATTGTCCGGCATGTCCGGGCGCGGCTGGCGGAAGTCCTCGAAGTCGGCGGCCGAGAAGGTCAGCATCTCGCCGGCGCCGTTGTGGCGGAAGTAGTCGTCGCCCTGCTGGTACTTGACGCTCTGGGTCCAGTTCAGGAAGTCTTCCTTTTCGTGCGCGGGCTTTTGCGTGAACAGGTTGTAGGCCAGGCGTATCGTCAGCTGCCTGGCGTCCGCCAGCTGCTGGATCACCTGGTAGTCTTCCGGATAATTCTGGAAGCCGCCGCCGGCGTCGATGGCGCCGGTGACGCCGAGGCGGTTCAGTTCGCGCATGAAGTGGCGGGTCGAATTGACCTGGTATTCCAGCGGCAGCTTGGGGCCTTTCGACAGCGTCTGGTACAGGATGGCCGCATTCGGCTTGGCCAGCAGCAGGCCGGTGGGGTTGCCGGCGCCGTCGCGCAGGATCTGGCCGCCGTGCGGTTCCGGCGTGTCCTTGGTGTAGCCGACGGCGCGCAGCGCGGCGCCATTCAACAGCGCGCGGTCATACAGGTGCAGGATGAACACCGGCGTGTCCGGCGCCACCGCGTTCAGTTCCTCGATGGTCGGCAGGCGCTTCTCGGCGAATTGATGTTCGGTGAAGCCGCCCACCACGCGCACCCATTGCGGCGCGGGCGTGATCGCCACCTGCGCCTTCAGCATGCCCATCGCATCGGCCAGGCTGCGCACGCCGTCCCAGCGCAGCTCCAGGTTGAAATTCAGGCCGCCGCGGATGATGTGGCAGTGGTTGTCGATCAGGCCGGGCAGCACGCGCTTGCCTTGCAGGTCGATGACGCGGGTGCGCGGGCCCGCCAGCGCCATGATCTCGTTGGCGCGGCCGACGTGGGTGAAGCGGCCGTCCTTGATGGCGACGGCTTCGGCGTGCGGATTGCTGCGATCGAGCGTGGTGAACAGGCCGCGGTGCAGGATCAGGTGGGGCGTTTGGTCTTGGCTCATCATGCATCCCCTTTGGTTTCGTCATTCTTTTGCGCGGACGGCAGCTGGCCGAAGCAATGCGGCTTCACGTGCTGTTCGAACCACGAGACCTGCCTGGACTCCGGCTGCCACAGCTGGCGCAGCAGCGGCGGCAGCTGCTCGCCGAGCAGGATGCCCAGCAGGCCGACCAGCGCCACCACCGGCGGCGCCGGCGAGCGCACGTTCAGGAAGCCATAGATTAATCCAACCAGCAGGCCAACGGCCAGCGACACGATATACATTTTCGACATGGGGTTCCTCGGATAGGGGATAAAACTGCACACCTCCAGTCTAGACAACCCCGCCCTTTTTGCCATCACCGGGAATGATCGCCGTTTGCTCACCCTTTGGGGATAGGCTGCGCTCAACCGCCTGTGCCGCAGGCATGCAGGTCGATGATGCCGCGTTCGATCGACAGCGTCACCGCATGGGTGCGGTCGCTGGCGTTCAGCTTGGCCAGGATGTTCTTCATGTGCACCTTGACGGTTTCTTCTGAAATCGCCAGGTGCATGCCGATGCGCTTGTTGCTCTGGCCTCCGGCCACCAGCTGCAGCACCTCGATCTCGCGCTTGCTCAGCGCATTCTCATACCAATGCTCGGCCATGCCGCAGGCCACCGCCGCCTGGATGCTGCGCCGCCCTTCGTGCACGCTGCGCACCGTCGCCAGCAACTCCTTGCGCAGCATGTTCTTGAGCAGGTAGCCTGAGGCGCCGGCAGCGATCGCGCGCCGGGCCAGCACGTCGCCCTCGTAGGTGGTCAGCACCACGATGCGGGCGTTGGGGAATTCGCTGCGGATGGCGATGGTGGCGTCGATGCCGCTCATGCCCGGCATCTGGATGTCCATCAGCGTGACGTCGGGCCGCAGCCGGCGATAGCACTCGATGGCCTGCTCTCCCGTGGTGGCCTCGCCCACCAGGCGCATGTCGTCCTCGGCGGCGAGGACGCTGGCTATGCCTTCGCGGAACATCGGATGGTCGTCCACGCTCAGTACAGTAATCGGCGTTGTCTGGGCCGTAGTCATTGGCGTTCTCAAAATCTTGCGGGGAAGCGGCAGCATGACACAAATACGCCGCCCCGGCCATACCCCCATCTAGGTAGTCCCCGCACCCCGTATCGGGGCGTGGCAAAACGTTACAGAAAGCTTAATCTTCAGCCTGGCATAGCGACACATCGTAAAGGGCGAACAAACATGCGTGGATACACATCCGGTTTTCCACGGGGGAGCGCGGGCGCGGGACTGCTGCTGTTGCGCCTCGCGCTCGCGGCGCAGCTGCTGTGGCACCTGGCCGGCGCGGCCACGGCCTGGTGGCACACCACGCTGGCGGTGCTGCTGTCCCTGATGCTGGCCGCCGGACTACTGACGCCGGTGGCGGCCGCGCTGTGCGCTTGCTACCACCTGCTGTATGCCGGCCATGCGGGTTCGCTGATCGCCGCAGCCACCGCCATCGCCCTGGTATTGATGGGGCCCGGCGCCTACGCGGCGGACGCCCGCCTGTTCGGGCGGCGCAAGATTTTAATGTAACGACCTGGGAGAATTGACATGCGACTGGATACCAAAAACTGGCCTCACGCCGCAATCGGCGGCAATGGCGCGGCGGTTGCCGGCACCATCGCCAACCACGACAGCAAGGTGCGCGTGCTGATCGCGCACAGCGACGCCATCGTCAGCGCAGGACTGGCCGCGCTGCTCGGCGCCGAGGGCGACATGCAGGTGGCGCAGGGCGAGGCCATGGCCCTGCCACAGCCCGTGCAGGCCGACGTGATCGTCCTCGATCACAAGGGCGCGCTGGAATACATGCGCCGCTGCGCCAACGCGCCGCAGCACGCCGGCGCGCAGGCGCGCGTGCTGATCGTCACACAGATGGAGCGCGAATGGGAAGTGCGCACCGCGATGATGGCGGGCGTGCACGGCTACCTGCTGCAAAACTGTACGCCCGACCAGGTGCCGGCGGCGGTGCGCTCGCTGAGCCGCGGCATACGCTACCTGAGCGCGGACCTGAGCCGCTGCGTGGCCGACAGCTTCACCCGCATCGGCCTGACCAGCCGCGAGACGGACGTGCTGCAGTTGCTGGCCCAGGGCCAGTGCAACAAGTCCATCGCGCGCGAACTGGGCATCGGCGTCGGCACCGTCAAGACCCACGTCAAAGGTTTATTCGACAAGCTTGGCGCAACGGCACGCACCCACGCCGTGGTGCTGGCCACGCGGCGCGGTCTGGTGGGCGACGGCGCCATCAGCCAGCATTGACTTCATTACGAGATTGTCATTGGCGTATCCGGCGCAAGCGCTGTAGAATCGCCGCATGCAAGCACATACACGCTCCGTAGGCACATCGCATCATAAGACGCGCACCCAGCGCGTCCTGATGTTTTTCGTGCTGGTGTTCCTGTCGCTGCAACTGATCGGGGCGAGTTCGCACAAGCACTCGTACACCGAAACGCAAAACGATTGCGCCTCGTGCGTGATCGCGCATATGCCGGCGGGCGTTCCGCCGCCGGCCATTGCGGTGCTTCCGGCGGCGATGCTGGCCGCCCTCCTCGTCCTCGTTCCGCAGCGTTCCGTTCGGGCCCTCCGAACCGACTTCCTCACCCCGCCCTCGCACGCGCCGCCCGGCGTTGCCGCTATCTCCTTCTGATCCGCTTCTTTTAGCACCGTTTAACACGGCCGCACTTTGCGTCCCGTGCGCGTACTCGCGCGCCTGAACATTTCAAGGATTTACCATGCAACGCACGCCACAACTCCGTACCATGCCACTGCTGCTGGCCGCAGCTTTCTACGCCCACCACGCCAGCGCCGCCGAAGACGGCAGCCCAGCGATGCAACAGGTGGAAGTCACCGCCGCCCACTTGAAGAGCGCGCGCATCGACCTGTCGCCCAACGTCGGCACCACCGTCTACTCCATCGACCGCCATATGATCGAGCAGCTGGGCCAGGGCGACAACACACCGTTCAATGAAGTGCTGCTGCGCCTGCCCGGCGTGAGCCAGGATTCGAAAGGCTCGGGCTCCATCCACGTGCGCGACGATCACGCCAACGTGCAGTACCGCGTCAACGGCGTGCAGCTGCCGGAGTCGATCACCGGATTCGGCCAATCGATCGACACCCGTTTCGTCCAGCAGACCGATTTCATCACCGGCGCGCTGCCGGCGCAATTCGGCCTGCGCACTTCCGGCATCGTCGATATCCAGACCAAGGAAGGCACGGTCAAATCCGGCGGCCGCATCGGCGTGCTGGTGGGCAGCCATGACTACGTGGCGCCAAGCGCGGAATTCTTCGGCACGCAGGGCGCGTTCAACTACTACCTGTCCGGCAGCTATCTGTCGAATGCCCTGGGCATCGAGAATCCGCTGCCGACCCGCAGCGCGCTGCACGACCGCACCAGGCAAAGCAAATCCTTCGGCGCCCTGTCGTGGTTCCTGGACGAGCAGACCCGCCTGGGCCTGATGTTCGGCACCTACAACGGCCGCTTCCAGATTCCGAACAATCCGGACCAGGCGCCCGCCTTTTCGCTGACCCGCCAGAGCGACGCAACAGCCGGCACCAGCAAGCTGCCGTCGGCACAGCTGGACGAGCGCCAGCGCGAGACCAACCGCTTCCTGGTGCTGTCGCTGCAAAAGAGCGTGGGCGACTTGAACTACCAGGTATCGGCCTTCCATCAATACTCCGAGCTGCACTACACGCCCGATGCGCTGGGCGATTTGATCTACAACGGCGTGGCCTCGGACACGCTGCGCTCCAACTCGGCCAGCGGCGCGCAGTTCGACGCCAGCTACAAACTGACCGACAACCACACCGTGCGCGCCGGCCTGGCCTACTCGCGCCAGACCACCCACAGCGACAACGCGGTCGCCGTGTTCGACACCGACGGCAGCGGCGCGCAGTCCGGCACCGATCCGCGCACCATCATCGACAACGGCAGCAAGACCGGCAAGCTGTCCAGCTTCTACCTGCAGGACGAATGGCATATCGCCGCGCCGCTGACGCTGAACTACGGCCTGCGCTTCGACAAGGTATCGGCCTACGTCGACGAGCAGCAATGGAGCCCGCGCGTCAACCTGGCCTACCAGCTGGCCAGGGGCACGGCGCTGCACGCCGGCTACTCGCGCTACTTCACTCCGCCGCCGCAGGAGCTGGCCGCGCAATCGAGCATCGACAAGTACGCCGGCACCTCCAACGCACCGCAGGTGCCGGTGTCGGACAACGTCAAGGCCGAGCGCACCAACTACTACGACATCGGCTTGAGCCACCAGTTCAGCGAAGAGCTGACCGTGACGGCCGACGCCTACTACAAGAAAATCCGCAACATGCTGGATGAAGGCCAGTTCGGCCAGGCGCTGATACTGTCGCCGTTCAACTATGATCGCGGCTACGCCAAAGGCGTGGAACTGTCGGCCGTGTACAACCGCGCCAACTGGGGCGGCTTCCTGAACCTGACCACGCAGCAGGCCAAGGGCCAGAACATCGTCTCCGGCCAGTCGCTGTTCGGGCCGGACGAGCTGGCGTACATCGCCAACCACTATATCTACGTCGACCACGACCAGACCTACACGGTATCGGGCGGCGCCCACTACCACTGGGGCGACACCAGGTTGAGCGGCGACTTCCTGTACGGCAGCGGCTTGCGCATGACGCCGGACGGCGCCGCGCCGAACTCCGGCACGCTGCCGCACTACACCACGGTCAACCTGTCGCTGACACACGACTGGAAGAATACGGCAGTGGGCAATATCGAAGGCCGCCTGGCGCTGGTCAACGCCTTCGATAAATCCTATCTGCTGCGCGACGGTTCCGGCGTAGGCGTGGGCGCTCCGCAGTACGGTGCTCGCCGCACGCTTTACGCTGGAATTTCGGTCGGATTCTGATTTTAGTTAGGAGTCCTTGATAAACTGGAATTCCTGTGTATAATCGGCGGCATGGACAGCAAAACCAACAAGCCGTGGCAGGATACGCCTGATGTGTCAGCGCGCATCATCTCCTCTATCGGACGCATCGCCAGTGTGATGCGCTCCGGTATGTGGGAGTTCGCCACCGCCGAAAACCTCAATCCGGCGCAGGCCGAGATACTGCAGCTGCTGCAAGGCCGCAAGCAGGGAGTGCGCTTGTCCTGGCTGGCGTCGCAGCTGTCGATCAGCGCGGCCAGCGCCAGCGATTCGGTGTCGGCCCTGGCGGCCAAGGGCTTGCTGTACAAGGCCAAGGCGGAGGACGACGGCCGCGCCACGGCGCTGTTCCTGACCGACGACGGCGCCGCCATGGCGGCCCGCATCGGCGGCGCATTGGGCTTTGCCGAAGACGCCGCGGCCGCCCTGCCCGCCGCCCAGCAGGCCGAGTTGCTGAGCGGTTTATTCAAGCTGATCGCCCAGTTGCAAAAGACCGAGCGCTTCCCCGAGATGCGGGCCTGCCTGTCGTGCCAGTACTTCGAAGCGAACCGCCATCCCGGCAAGCCGGCGCCGCATCACTGCGGGCTGGTGAACGCGCCGCTGTCGGTGGCGCTGCTGCGCATCGATTGTCCCGAACAGGTGCCGGCCGATCCGGCCACGCGCCAGCGCAACTGGAAGGTGTTTGCCTGAGATTTTTTTTGACCATATTAATTAGGACTCCTATTTGTTTTTACCCGCAGCACCTTAGTCGTACTTTTTTAACCCATGAAAGGAAACACCATGAACCGCATCGCTCTCGTCTCCCCCGCCGACACCACCGGCGAACGCCAACAACTGCTGGCGCAAATCCACGGCGCGTTCGGCGCCACGCCGAACATGTTCAAGGCCGTCGCCAATTCGACCGCCGCGCTGAAAAGCATGTGGGGCGCGTTCGGCGCCCTGGGCGGCGGCGTCATCGACGCCAAGCTGGGCGAGCAGATCGCCGTCGCCATCGCCGACCGCAACGAGTGCGACTACTGCCTGGCCGCGCACACGGCGCTGGGCCGCAAGGCCGGCGCCAGCGCCGAGGAGATGAGCGCGGCGCAAGCCGGCCAGTCCGACTATCCAAGGACCGCCGCCGCGCTGCGCTTCGCCACCGCCGTCGTCAACAACCGCGCGCAGATCGCCGACGAGGAAGTGGAAGCGCTGCGCGCGGCCGGCTTCGACGACGAAGCCATCGTCGAGATCATGGCCCACGTCGCGCTGAACCTGTTCACCAACTACGTCAACGTCGCCTTCAAGGTGCCGGTCGACTTCCCGTCGGTGAAGCTGCGCGCCAAGTAAAGTCCACCGGGGCGATACCGCCTGTAGCACAGGGTGATACCCGGGCAACCGGGCTTTCACCCGGGGTTTCAGGAACGCATAATCCGCCACTACCGGAGAATCCACATGCGTATCCTGAATATCCTGATCATTGCGCTGGCGGCGGCCTTGCTGTCGAGCTGCGCTTCCATGAGCTACAGCCGCAGCGTCAAGCAGACCGGCAGCATCGTCGACTATCTCTACCCGGACGCCAGGTCCGCGCCGGCCATGACGCCCACCATCACGCGCCTGCGGCCGCCGGTGCGGGTCGGCATCGCCTTCGTGCCCGGCGCCGGCTGGGGCAACGGCCTGCCGGAGACGGCGCGCATGAAACTGCTGGAACGCGTGCGCGACTCCTTCTCCAAGCACCCATACATCGGCAAGATCGAGATCATCCCGACGCAGTACATGCGCGCCAAGGGCGGCTTCACCAACCTTGAACAGGTGGCGCGCATGTTCGACGTCGAGGTGGTGGCCCTGCTCTCCTACGACCAGGTGCAGTTCAACGACTCCAACGCGCTGTCGGTGCTGTACTGGACCATCATCGGCGCCTACGTGGTGCACGGCGACCAGTACGATGTGCAGACCATGCTGGACGCCTCGGTGTTCGATGTACAGAGCCGCAAGCTGCTGTTCCGCGCGCCGGGCACCAGCCAGGTCAAGGGCAGCGCCAGCTGGGCGGGCTTCAGCGAAAAATCCCGCGCCGCGCAGACCGAAGGCTATAACGCCGCCGTCGACCAGCTGGTTCCCAACCTGCAGGCGGAGCTGGACAACTTCCGCGAGCGCATCAAGCACGACGCCAATTACCAGGTCGAGAACAAGGAAGGCTACAAGGGCGGCGGCGCGATGGACTGGGCCGGCCTGGCGCTGGTCGCGCTGCTGGCTGGCCTGGCGTGGGGACTGCGGCGCCGTGAATGAGCTGCTGGAGTTCGACCGCCACGCGCTGCTGGCCGGGCAGTTGTGGCGGCTGTGGACCGGACACCTGGTCCACTACACGCCGCAACACGCGCTGATCGATTTCGCGGTGGTGCTGGCCGCCGCCGTGATCGTGGTGCAGCTGAGCGCCACGCCGGCCATCGGCATGCGCCGTCTGGCGCTGGCGCTGTGCCTGGGCGCTCCGTTCATTTCAGCGGGGATGCTGCTGATCGCGCCCGGCTGCGTCAGCTATCGCGGCGCCTCGGGCATCGCCGCCATGCTGGTGGTGATGGCGGGCGGCGCGCTGTGGCCGCGCGCGGCGCGTTCGGTGCGCGCCGCGCTGCTGCTGATGGCCGCCACGCTGCTGGCCAAGATCGGCGCCGAGGCTGCGGGCGCGGTCCACGGCTTGAGCGATCTACCGGCCGACGTGGTGGTCGCCTGGCAGGCGCACCTGCTGGGCGTGGCCGCGGGCGCCATCGCGTTCGCGTTCGCGGCCCGCAAGCCCCGGCTGCAACTGGATTAACTATCAATATAAATCCTACTTGTTTGTGTTTCACAAGCCTCACCATTGCCGTTAATTCTTGTGTATCTGGCATGGATATAGGCATAATCGCTCGGACTTAAACGATCACGGCCCGATGTGTATCCTAACTGGAGTACGACATGAGCATCCCCGCCCGCACCGTCATTTCCGCCAGCCTGGCCGCTGCCTTCCTCGCACCGGCCGCGTGGGCGGCGGACGAGATTCCGTCGGTGGTCGTCACCGCGCAATCCCGCAAGCAGTTCGTGCAGGACGTGCCGATGACCATACAGGTATTGACCGCCAAGGACATCGACGCCATCGGCGCCAAGGACCTGGGCGACTTGAACGGCTACATACCGGGCCTGGTGGTGGACGCGGTCGAGCCGACCCAGCCCGGCTTCGGCATACGCGGCGTGCAGACGGGCGATTTCGGCATCGCCACCGATTCGCCGGTCGGCATCTATGTCGATGGCGTCTACACCGGCAAGACCGGCGGCGCGCTGATGAACTTCATCGACATCCAGCGCATCGAGGTGATCAAGGGGCCGCAGGGCACGCTGTTCGGCCGTAATAGCGCGGCCGGCGCCATCGCCATCACCACCAACGAACCTGGCAAGGAAGTCGACGCCGCCGGCCGCGTCAAACTGGGCAAATACGGCCGCGCCAATGCCGACGTGATGATCAACCTCCCGATCAGCGACACCTTCGCCGCTCGGCTGGTGGCGGTGCGCTCGGGCAGCGAGGGCTGGGTCGACAACACCAGCACCGGCAAGAAGTCCGGGGGCGACAAGGACTGGGCCACCCGCCTGATGTTGCGCAAGGACTTCGACGCCGCCAAGCTGGTGTTCGCGTGGGAGCACGAGAACATGGAGCAGTACGGCCGCCCTGCCTTCGGCGTCATCAAGGATCCCCGGCTGCCGCTGGGCGGCTACACCGGCGTCTACGACGCGGCCTACACCGCCAACTTCGTCAACCCGTTCACCGCGCCGCTGCAGAACGACCAGCAAGGCACCGAGGGCCGCATGTTCGACGGCGCCACGCTGCGCTTCGAAACGCCGCTGGCCGGCATGGTGTTCAACTCCACCACCGCCTACCGCCGCTTCACCACCCACAACATCACCGACAACGACGGCGGCAACCGCCCCGACCTGTACCTGACCACGCAGGACGCCAAGCGCGCCCGCAGCTTCCAGCAGGAGTTCAAACTATCCGGCAAGAGCGGCCAGCTCGATTGGATCGCGGGCCTGAGCTTCTACCACAACAACGAGCATCAGGACGCCGGCGCCTTCGTCACCACCGGCACGCTCGACACCCTGAGCCAGTTCGCCGGCGGCCAGCCGAATTTCGCCATGCTGTTCGGCGGGCTGGCGGCGGCGGGCCTGCCGGGCGTCGGTCCCGATACGGTGTTCAGCTGGGACGAGTCGCACTACAGCGACGTCCGCACCAGGTCGGCCTCGATCTACGGCGACACCATCTGGCACCTGTCGCCGTCGACCAACGTCACCGCCGGCCTGCGCTACACGCAGGACAAGAAGCAGATGACCTGGTTCGTGCCGGGCCGCGTGTCGCCGCAGCTGGACAACTTCCTCAACAGCTATGGGCCGCTGGCCGGGCTGGATGCGTCGGCCTTCCCGTCCAATGTGATCTTCAGCACGGCCGCGCAACTGGCGGCGTCGCCGGTGACGCGCGAGAAGGACTGGACCGACTGGAGCCCGCGCCTGGTGCTGGACCATAAGCTGAACCAGGACACGCTGCTGTTCACCTCCCTGTCGCGCGGCTACCAGGCGGGCGGCTTCAACATCTTCACGCCGCCCAATCCCGCCGCGCCGGCCGCCGCCGGCAAGGACCCGAGCTTCGCGCCGGAGAAGATGACCAACTTCGAAGCCGGCGTGAAGCTGGCCCTGCCCGCGCTGCGCGCCACGGTCAACGCCTCGCTGTTCGCCTACAAGTTCAAGAACCTGCAGGACATCCAGCTGTACAGCGTGGGTACGGTGCCGACCTATAACGTGGTGTCCAGCGACCAGAAGGCGCATGGCCTGGACCTCGATGGCCGCATCCGCATCTCGCCGCGCGTGACGGTGTTCGGCGGCATGGAGTATATCGACCAGACCTACACCCGCTACCAGCGCCTCGACGCCGCCGGCAACGTCACGCTGGACCTGGGCGGCCAGCCGGTCGGCACGCCGCGCGTGACGGCGATGGCGGGCGTGAACCTCAACTGGGAGACGCTGGGCGGCCGCAGCAGCCTGAATTTCCAGGGCACGCACGCGACCGCGCAGCGCTGCAACAACGACACCGCCAAGCTCCAGTGCCTGAGCACCGCGCAGCTCAAGACCGGCAAGGCCACCAGCAAGTTCGATCTGCGCCTGGCCTGGGACAGCCCCAGCTCACGCTACGGCGTGGCGCTGCTGGTCAACAATGTGTTCGACCAGCGCTACATCACCAATCTTGGCGGTCAAACCGAACAGTACGGCGGTCCCTACGCCTACCTCACGCCGCCGCGCATGATCGCTGTCGAATTCCGGGCCAGCCTGTAGATGGCGCGCTGGCTCAAGCTGGCCGCCGCGGCAGTGCTGGTGTTGCTGGTGCTCCTGGGCGGCGCGGTGTTGACGCTGGCGCTGCATCCGCCCGAGCTGCTGCGCGTCGGCGCAGGCTACGGCGCCAAGATGGTCTGCTCCAATGTCTTCATCGCCGGCCGCGACGCGCAGGCGGTGCTGGCCGACGATGTGCAAGCGCCCGGCCATCCCATCCTCAAGCTGCTGCGACTGCGCGTCGACACAGACCGCAAGCTGGTGCGCGCAGACCTGCTGGGCTTTGTCGGCAAGGGCCTGGCCGTGTACCGGCCCGGCACCGGCTGCGCGGTGGTGCCGGACGGCGAGGTCGGGAAGGCCATGCAGTACCAGTTTGCGCCGCTGAAGGTGTGGGCGCCCTCGTCCAGCGTGCCGTGGCCGACCGGCTCGCAGCCGGAAACGGTGCCGGCGGTGCAGGCCTTGCTTGAACAGGACGCGCTGGCCGGTCCCGGCATGCGCGGCATCGCCGTTATCCACCAGGGCCGCTTGATCGCGCAGCGCTACGGCGCGGGCTTCCACGCCGGCGTGCCGCTGCTGGGCTGGTCGATGACCAAGACAGTCAGCGCGGCGCTGGTCGGCATGCAGATCGCCGACGGCACGCTCAAGCCGCAGCAGAACGGTTTCTGGCCGGACGCCGGCGACCCGCGCGCGGCCATCACGCTGGCGCAGTTGATGGCGATGAGCAGCGGCCTGCAATTCAACGAGGGCTATGGCGCCGTCTCCGACGTGACGCGCATGCTGTACCTGGAGCCGGACATGGCGGCCTACAGCGGCTCGCTGCCGCTGGCGCAGGCGCCGGGCAGCACATGGAACTACTCCAGCGGCACCACGCTGCTGCTGTCGCGCATCTGGCAGCGCGCGGCGGCCGACGCCAAACACGCGGCGACATCGGCCGCCGTGCTGTCGCTGCCGCGCGAGCGCCTGTTCGATCCGCTGGGCATGAGCAGCGCCGTGATGGAAGCGGACGCGCGCGGCAATATGGTCGGTTCCAGCTATATGTATGCGAGCACGCAGGACTGGGCGCGCTTCGGCCAGTTCCTGTTGCAAGACGGCGTATGGCAGGGCAAGCGCCTGCTGCCCGAGGGCTTCGTCGCCGGCATGCAGCAGGTGGCGCCGGCATCGGGCGGTCAATATGGACAGGGCCAGGTGTGGCGCCGGGGGCCGTCCGGCGCGACGCCGGAAGGACAGAATCCCGATCTGCCGTTCAAGCTGCCGGCCGACACCTACTGGCTGGAAGGCCACGACGGCCAGAGCATCGCCATCGTGCCGTCGAAGCAGCTGCTGGTGGTGCGGCTGGGACTGACCCCGCACAGCTTGAACTATCAGCCGCAGGCGCTGCTGGCCGCCGTGGTCAAGGCGCTGGAATGATGGCGGCAGCCGGCGGCGCGGTTCCCTACAGCCTGTTGCGCCATCAGGGCGCGATGCTCAGGGCCACCGCCAGGATGCTGTTGCAGGCGGCCGGCAGGTCCGTGCTGCCATCATCCTCCGCACGCCGGCGCGCAAGCGCCCCGCCCCCTGCGCACGCCATCGCGCCGCTACGGCGCCGCATCGCCGCACCGCCGGCGCAACTGGTCGAACACTACATCCGCTGGTGCGGCGCGGCCGGCCGCTACGACGGCGAGCTGCCGCCGCATATGGTGTCGCAATGGAGCCTGCCGCTGGTGAGCGAGCTGCTGATGCAATTGCCCTACCGGCTCACCGGCATCATCAACCAGGGCGTGTCCATGATCGTGCACGGCCCTCTGCCGCGCGGCGCGGCGTTGATGCTGCACGCTTCGGTCGAGCAGGTCACGCAAGCCGACGGCTGGGCGAGAATCGTCGTCGCCATCGTCACCGGCACGGCGCAGGAAGCGCGGCTGGTGGAGACCAGGCTGCACATGCGGGTGCGCCTGCCCGGCCCGCGCAGCGCGCGCAAGGCGCCGGCGCGGCCGCCCGATCCGGCATGGCGGAACGCCGGCACATGGCGGGCCGAATCCAGCGACGGCCTGCGCTTCTCGCTGCTGACCGGCGACTTCAATCCCATCCACTGGTGCGGGCCGCTGGCGCGGCGCTCGGTGTTCGGCGCCAAGGTGCTGCACGGCTTCGGCAGCCTGGCGCGCAGCTGCGAGACGCTGGCGCCGGGCAGCTTCCGCGAGATCGAGGTGCGCTTCCTGCGCCCCGTCGCGCTGGACGGCGATGCATTGTCGGTGCAGCTGGCGCCCGAGGCCGATACCGACGGCCGGCGCGCGCTGCGGCTGGTCGGCGCGGCCGATACCGTGCATCTGGCCGGATGGCTGCGCTGATGTTGCGTGCCGCCGCCTGCCGGTGTATCGTCACCGCAGTTCAACCACTACCAAGGATGCAACGATGACCGTACTGATACTGGGCTTGCTGGTTTTTCTCGGATTGCATTCGGTCCGCATTTTCGCCGACGACTGGCGCAGCGCCATGCGCGCGCGCCTGGGCGAGAACGGCTGGAAGGGACTCTACTCGGTGGTGTCGCTGGCCGGCTTCGGTTTGATCATCTGGGGCTACAGCCTGGCGCGGCAGCAGCCCGTCGTTGTGTGGTCGCCGCCGGCCTTCATGGCGCACATCGCCGCGCCGCTGATGGTGCTGGCCTTCATCCTGCTGGCGGCGGCCTATGTGCCGGGCAACGGCATCAAGGCGCGCCTGCACCATCCGATGACGCTGGCCGTCAAGGTCTGGGCGCTGGCCCACCTGCTGGCCAACGGCACGCTGCATGACATCGTCCTGTTCGGCAGCTTCCTGGTGTGGTCGGTGTTGCTGTTCCGCGCGGCGCGCCAGCGCGATGCCGCCGCCGGCACCGTCTACCCGCCCGGCAAGTGGGCGGCGACGCTGGCCACGGTGGCGGTGGGTTTCGGCGCCTCGGTGCTGTTCGCCCACTGGCTGCACCTGATGCTGATCGGCGTGAAGCCGTTCTAGCGGCTCAGCGGCACTTACCGCGGATGATGGCGGAGATCACCCAGGGCAGCGAATACGGCCCCACCACGGCGATGGGGCCGATGTAGGCCGGCTGCAGCTTGAGCGCGTCCTCGTGCAGGCAGTCGGGCACCTTGGCCTGTTCGAAGGCGGCGCTCATCTTGTCGCGCACCGTGGGCGAGGTGGTGCCGAAGGCGCCGGCGGTGCGGGTGGCCGGGTCGACCGGATGCGGATCTTCGGCGACGACGGCGCGCACCGCCTGGCGTATCAGCTCGTCGGATAGCGGAGGCGGCAGGCTGAGATCGCGCACTGTCGGCTCGGGCTGCGGCGGTGCTTGCTGCGGCGCGGCCAGCGCGGCCAACGGCGGCAGCGCCAGCCAGGCGGCGATGATCATTTTCCTCATCCAATCTCCATTTTTCACACTCGATAGGCGGCTATGCTCACATCATAACAAAAATGCATTAATATGAGCAGTCCTCCCCCATACTGAAGGATGGCACATGACGGACTGGACCAGCGGCTACGTGGCGGACATCGGCTACACCTACGGCTGCTATGATTTATTGAATCCCCTGCGCGCCAGGCTGGCGCTGCTGAAGGCCGGCGTGGTGCTGCCGCAGACCGGAACCGCCTGCGAACTGGGCTACGGCCAAGGGCTGAGCGCGAACATCCATGCCGCCGCCTCGAGCACCGAATGGTATGGCACCGACTTCAATCCGGCGCAGGCCGGCTATGCGCAGGAACTGGCGGCCTGCATCGAAAACGGCCCGCAGTTGTTCGACCAGTCGTTCGCCGAATTCTGCAGCCGCACCGACCTGCCGGACTTCGACTTCATCGGCCTGCACGGCATCTGGAGCTGGATCTCGGATGAGAACCGCGCCATCATCGTCGACTTCGCGCGGCGCAAGCTCAAGGTCGGCGGCTTGCTGTACATCAGCTACAACACCCAGCCCGGCTTCGCGGCGATGGTCCCGGTGCGCAACCTGATGGTGCAGCACGCCGCCATCATGGAGCCGCCCGGCGCCGGCGTGGTGGCCAAGGTCGATGGCGCCATCGCCTTCATCAACAAGCTGCTGGCCACCGAGCCGATATTTGCGCGCCTCAACCCGCAGATCGCGGAGCGCCTCAAGAAAATGGCCAGCCTCGACCGCCACTACCTGGCCCACGAATATTTCAACCGCGACTGGCTGCCCATGTCCTTTGCCGACATGGCGGGCTGGCTGTCCTCGGCCAAGCTCGATTTCGCCTGCACGGCGGCCTACGGCCAGTTGGTGCCGGCGCTGAACCTGACGCCGGAACGGCAGGCGCTGCTCAACGATATTCCCGATGCGGTGTTCCGCGAGAGCGTCTTCGATTTCATGATCAACCAGCAGTTCCGCCGCGATTACTGGGTCAAGGGCAAGCGCAAGCTGCAGGGGAGCGAATACGCCGAACAACTGCGCGCCCACCGCGTGATCCTGTGCGCGCCGGCCGAGACGATCAAGCTCACCGCCAGCGGTGCGCTGGGCGAGGGCACGCTGGCCGAAGCCATCTACGCCCCCCTGATCAAGCTGCTGAGCGATCATGCGGTGCGCAGCATCGGCGACATCGAGCAGGCGCTCAGCGGCAACGGCATCGTGCTGACGCAACTGCACGAGGCCTGCCTGCTGCTGGCCGACAAGGGCGCGCTGGCGAACGCGCAAGACCCGTCGGTCACGGCCCGGCGCCGCCCGCAGACCGCGCGCCTGAACCAGCGCCTGCTGCGCCAGGCGTACGACGGCGGCGAGGTGTCGTCGCTGGCCAGCCCCGTGACGGGCTCCGGCGTCGCCGTCAGCCGCTTCCAGCAACTGTTTATCAACGCCATCGCCGAGGGCAAGCAGCAACCGTCGGAGTGGGCCTATTACGTATGGCAGATATTGAAGGCCTCGCGCCAAACCATTTCACTGGAAGGCGTCGCGCTCACGACCGATGAGGAAAATCTAAGCGAACTGGGCACTCAAGCCACCGAGTTCCGCGACCGCTGGCTGCCGCTGCTACGCGCCCTCGGCATCGTCTGACGCCGCCACCGCGTCGGCCACACGGACGGCGTTGCGGCCGCCCTGCTTGGCCGCGTACAGCATTTTGTCGGCCTGCATCAGCCAGTCGGCCGGCGCGGTGCGCTTGTCCATCGCCGCCACGCCTATCGATATCGTCAGCGGATGGCCGTCGATCAGGCAGGTCGCGGCGACCGCCGCGCGCAGGTTTTCCGCCAGCCGGCTGGCCGCCGGCAGCGCCGCGCCATTGGCGATGATGGCGAACTCCTCGCCGCCGTAGCGGAACAGGCGGTCGGTGGCGCGCGTGTGCAGCCGCATCACCTCGCACAGCCGCACCAGCGCCCGGTCGCCGGCCGCATGGCCGTACTGGTCGTTGACCTGCTTGAAATGGTCCAGGTCCAGCAGCAACAAACAGGACGCCAGGTGCGGACGGCGCTCGTCGGCATGGTCGGCCAGCTTGCGGTCCAGCGAGCGGCGGTTGCCGACGCCGGTCAGGAAGTCCAGCTCGACCTCGGTGTGCAGCGCCTTGTTCTGCTCGCCCGTGCGGTGCGAGAAGATGTAGGCGAACAGGTTGACCAGGCCGACGGTGACGACGATGGTCATCAGGTTGAGCAGCTCCAGCTGCGGCGCCAGGATCGCCACCAGCCCCACCAGCGAGCCGCCGTTGATCGCCACCGCCACGCCGGGCCGCAGCACGAAGTAGCAGGCGATCATGGTCGGGTACACCCAGTAGACCAGCGACACGCCGCGCAGATACACCGTCACCAGCATGCCGGCCGAATACACCAGCGTGACGCAGAAGCTGGCCACGCGGTGGCGGCCGGTGCGCCAGACGTGGACGATGACCGCCAGCATGGCCAGCACCAGCGCTATGTCGACCGCGGCCGACAGCCAGTTGCGCTGCACCAGGCGGTAGATGCCGAACGGCAGGATGCTGGGGATGCTCAGCGTGCACAGCAGCATCAGGATCACTTCTTCGATGCTGCGCTTGCGCCTGCCGGACAACCAGCCGAAGCGGCCGCCCCCTCCCTTTTCTGCGTCGGACATCTTCTATCGCTTTACGTGGCTTGGCCGGCGCCGTGGGCCGGGGTTGCGCCGCCGTGCTGGGCGGCCAGTTGCGCGGCCTGCGGGTCGGCCTTGTGCTGGCCCGACAGGAACAGATACATGGCCGGCACCACGAACAGCGTGAACAGCGTGCCGATCGACAGGCCGGTGAAGATCACCAGGCCCATCGCGTGGCGGCCGGCCGCACCCGCGCCGGAAGCGATCACCAGCGGCACCACGCCGAACACCATGGCGGCCGTCGTCATCAGGATGGGACGCAGGCGGGTGGCGGCCGCTTCCTCGATGGCCTCGCGCTTGCTCTTGCCGGCGGCGCGCAGGTGGTTGGCCACTTCGACGATCAGGATGCCGTGCTTGGAGATCAGCCCCATCAGCGTCACCAGCCCGACCTGGGTGTAGATGTTGATCGAGGCGTAGCCGAGGAAGATGAAGGTCATCGCGCCGAACAGCGCCATCGGCACCGAGAACAGGATCACGATAGGATCGCGGAAGCTCTCGAACTGCGCCGCCAGCGCCAGGAACACGATGATGACGGCGAAGGCCATCGTCACCACGAAGCCGCCCGATTCGCTCATGTACTGGCGCGAGCCGCCCGAGTAGTCCACCGTGTAGCCCGACGGCGCCACTTCCTTGACGGCGTTGCGCAGGTATTCCAGGATCTCGCCCTGCGAGGCGCCGGTGACGCCGGCGATGGTGGCCGAGTTCAGCTGCTGGAAGCGGGTCACGGATTCCGGCTGCACGCTGTACTTGATGCTGGCCACGGTGCTGGCCGGTATCATGGCGCCGCCCGGGGTCTTGATGTAGAAGTCCAGCACGTCGGCCGGGTTCAGCCGGTCGACCTGCTGCACCTGCGGGATCACCTTGTACGAGCGGCCCGAGATCGAGAAGTAGTTGACGTAGCCGCCGCCCAGCGCCGCGCCCATGGCGTTGCCGAAGTCCTGCTGCGTCAGGCCCAGCGTGGCCAGCTTGTCGCGGTCCACCTCGACCCGCGCCTGCGGCGAATCGATCTTCAGGTCGACGTCGGCGAAGTAGAACTTGTTGTCCTTGCGCGCCTTGTCCAGCACCGCCTGCGCCACCGTGTTCAGGTTCTCGAACGGCTCGGTGGTGGTGATGACGAACTGCACCGGCAAGCCCGAGCTGCCCGGCAGCGCCGGGAACTGGAACGCCGCCACGCGGCCGCCGGCCACCTGGTTCCATTTCTGCTGCAGGTCTTGCTGGATCTCGTGCGCCGAGCGCGAACGCTTGTCCCAGGACTTGAACAGCACGCCGCCGATGCCGGAATTGGTGGTCGGCACGCCGGTGATCTGGAACATCTGCTCGTACTCGGGCAGCGCGTGCGCGATGTCGAAGATCTGCTTGGCGTAGGCCTGCATCTGGTCCGAGGTGGCGGTCGGCGCCCCGACCACCTGCGACAGCACGATGCCCTGGTCCTCTTCCGGCGCCAGTTCCGACTGCGACATCTTGAACATCACGCCCAGCAGCAGGCTCAGGATCAGGCCCATGACGATCAGCACCGGCCAGGTGTTGAGCAGGCTGTGCAGCAGGCGCAGGTAGCCGTTGTGGACTTTCTCGAACACCTTGTCGATGGCCTTGACGAAGCGCCCCTCGTCCTGCTTGGGATCGAAGAAGTGGCCGCACATCATCGGCGACAGCGTCAGCGCGACGATGCCCGACACCGCCACCGCGCCGGCCAGCGTGAAGGCGAACTCGGTGAACAGCGCGCCGGTCAGGCCGCCCTGGAAGCCGATCGGCACGTACACCGCGATCAGCACCACCGTCATCGCCAGGATGGGCGAGCCGAGCTCGCGCGCGGCGATGATGGCGGCGTCGAAGGGCTTGATGCCCTCCTTCATGTGGCGGTCGACGTTCTCGACCACGATGATGGCGTCGTCCACCACCAGGCCGATCGCCAGCACGATGGCCAGCAGGGTCAGCAGGTTGATCGAGTAGCCCAGCATCAGCATCACGAAGAAGGTGCCGACCAGCGACAGCGGCATGGCGATCACCGGCACGATCACCGCGCGGAAGCTGCCCAGGAACAGGTAGATGACGATGGTGACGATGATCAGCGCCTCGACCAGCGTCTTGACCACCTCGTCGATGGAGGTGTTGATGAACTCGGTCGAGTCGTAGACGATCTCGCCGGTCAGGCCGTTCGGCAACTGCTCCTTGATCGGCGGGAAGGCCTCGCGCACGCGCTTGGCCACGTCCAGGATGTTGGCCTCCGGCGCCACCTTGATGCCGATGAACACCGAGCGCACGCCGCTGAAGGCGACGTTGAAGTCATAGTTTTCCGAGCCCAGCGTGACGGTGGCGATGTCCTCCAGGTGGACGATGGCGCCGCCGGACTGCTTGACGGCCAGCGCCTTGAACTCGTCCACCGTGTGCAGGTCGGTGCCGGCGGTCAGCGGCACCGTCACCATCTGGCCCTTGGAGGCGCCCAGGCCGGTCAGGTAGTTGTTCTGCGCCAGCGCGGCGCTGACCTCGGTGGCGGTGACGCCGTGCGCCGCCATCTTGCCGGCGTCCAGCCAGGCGCGCAGCGCGAACTGGCGCGCGCCCAGCAGCTCGGCGGTCTGCACGCCCTGGATGGAATCCAGTTTCGGCTTGACCACGCGCGCCAGGAAGTCGGTGACGTTGTTGGTCGGCAGCGTGTTGCTGTAGAAGCCCATGTACATGGCGTCGGTGGTCTGGCCGGTCTGCACCGTCAGCACCGGCTGCTGCGCCTGCTGCGGCAACTGGTTGCGCACCGAGTTGACCTGGGTGGTGATCTCGGTCAGCGCGCGGTTGGAATCGTAGTTCAGGCGCAAGGTGGCGGTGATCACGGACACGCCGCTGTTGGACGAGGACGACAGGTAGTCGATGCCCTGCGCCTGCGCGATGGCCCCTTCCAGCGGCTGCGTGATGAAGCCGGCCACGGTGGCGGCGTCGGCGCCGTAGTAGGTGGTGGAGATCGTCACCACCGCGTTCTGCGTCTTTGGATACTGGTTGATCGGCAGGCTGAACAGCGAACGCAGGCCCAGCACCACGATCAGCAGGCTGACCACGCTGGCCAGGACCGGCCGCTTGATGAAGATGTCGGTGAAATTCATGGCGCGGCTTCCCTTAGTGTTCCTGCGGCGTCGGATTCGGGCTGTTGGCCGGCTGCACCTTGTTGTCGATCACGGCCGGCGTGCCGTTCTTCAGCTTCAGCTGGCCGCTGGTGACGACGGTCTGGCCCGCCTTGAGGCCGGTCAGGATGGCGACCTGGTCGCCGCGCGTCGGGCCGGTCGTGACGAACACCTGCTGCGCCACCAGGTGGGCATTGCCCTTGTCATCCTTGAGCGCATCCTTGGCGTCGGCCGGCGGCGGCGCCAGTACGAACACGGTCGAGCCGTAGGGGTTGTAGGTGATGGCGGTCTGCGGCAGCGTCAGGTATTTCTTCTGCTCGCCCTGGTCCAGGCTGACGTTGGCGAACATGCCGGGCAGCAGCTGGCGCTTGCCGTTGGGCACGGTGGCCTCGACCTGCACGTTGCGGGTGGCGGCATCGACTTTCGGGCTGATCGACGTCACCTTGCCGGGGAAGGCCAGGCCGGGATAGGCGTCGGCGGTCAGGTTGAGCTTCTGGCCGATCGACAGCCCGGCCAGCTGTTTCTGCGGCACGAAGAAATCGACATACACCGTATCGATGGTTTGCAGCGTCACCAGCTTGTCGCCCGGGTTCAGGTACTGGCCGGGATTGACGGCGGTGATGCCGAGCTTGCCGGCGAACGGCGCGCGTATGGTTTTCTTGTCGACCACGGCCTGCTGCTGCGCCACCAGCGCCTTGCGGCTCTTCAGGTCGGCGTCGTCGTTGTCGAGCTGCGCCTGGCTGATGGCCTGGGCCGCGAACTGCAGCTTGTCGCGCTTGAGCACCGAGGCCGACAGGTCGGCGGCGGCCTGCAGCGCGCGCAGCTGGGCGATGTCGGCATCGGCGTTCATCTCGATCAGCACCTGGCCGGCCTTGACCTCGTCGCCCGACTTGAAGTGCACCTGGCGCACCAGGCCGGCGATCTCGGTGGTGACGTCGACGCCGCGCACCGGCACCAGCGTGCCGACCGACGTCAGCTGCGGCTGCCACTGCGATTCCTCGGCCTTGATCGCGGTGACGATTTGCGCGCTCGGCTTGGGCGAACTGGCGATCAACTTCTTAATCTGCAGATACTTGCCGAACGCCAGCACGGCGATCAGTAAAAGGACGCCGCCTATCATGATGAACATACGCTTGGTCATGAATCGATCTCCTGCTTTTTAGTGTTGTTTGATGTGTGCTGCCTACTTGGCGCTGCCGGCGCCGCCATACGGCGTCGCGGCCGAGACCGCCGTGGCCGCCGGCACGCCGCCGCTGCGGTTCCACCAGCCGCCGCCCAGCGCCTGGAACAGCGCCGCCGTGTCGGCATAGCGCGCCGCCTGCGCCTGCACCAGCGCCACGTGGGCCTGCTGGTAGCTGCGCTGCGCGTCCAGCAGCACCAGGTAGCTGATCCCGCCCAGCTTGTACTGCTGGGTGGCCAGCGCCAGCGATTCGGCCGCCAGCGATTCGGCCTCGGCCTGCGCCTTCAGCGCGGCGGCGTCGGAATCGAGCGCGCGCAGGCTGTCGGCGACGTTCTGGAAGGCCGCCAGCACGGTGCTGCGGTACTGCGCCGCCGCCACGTCGTAGGCCGCTTCCGCCGCACGCCGCCTGGCGCTCAGCGCGCCGCCGTTGAAGAGGGGCGCGGTCAGGCCGGCGGCCAGGTTCCAGGCCGTGGTCTCGGCATCGAACAGCTTGCTGAAGGTTTGCGACGACGAGCCGTAGCTGCCGCTCAGCGTGAATTGCGGATACTGGGCCGCCGTCGCCACGCCGATCTGCGCGCTGGCCGCGTGCAGCAGCTCCTCGCTGGCGCGGATGTCGGGCCGCTGGCGCACCAGCGCCGACGGCAGCGACACCGGCAGCGAATCCGGCAGGGTCAGCGACTCCAGCGCGAACTCGGGCATGCCCGCCTCGCCCGGCAGCTTGCCGGCCAACACGGACAACTGGTGGCGGCTCTGCGCCAGCGCCTTTTCCAGCGGCGGCAAGGTGGCGGCGATCTGCGCCACCTGGTTGCGCTGGGTGAGCAGCGTGTTGCGCGGCACGGCGCCGAATTCGAACTGCTTGTCGATCACGCCCATCTGCTTGTTGAGCGCGTCCAGCACTTCCTGCGTGGCCTTGAGCTGCGCGCGCAGCGAGGCTTCGCGGATGGCGGTCGTCACCACGTTGGCGCTCAGCGCCAGGTAGGTGGCCTCGACCTGGAAGCGCTGGTAGTCGACCTGGGCGCGCGCGCCTTCCAGCGTGCGCCGGGTGGCGCCGAACACGTCCGGCGTGTAGGCCACGTTGACCGAGGCGTTGTACAGGTTGAAGACGCCGCCCTTGTCGCCGCCGGCGGCCGAGGTTTTCTGTCGCGCCATGCCCAGCTGGCCGTTGACCGAGGGATAGACCAGACTGCCGGCCTCGGCGTTGTAGCTTTCCTGGGCCTGGCGCAGCGCCGCCTCGGCCGCCGCCATGCTGGGGTTCTGTTCCAGCGCGCCGCGTATCAGTTGGTCCAGCGCGGGCGAGCGGAACACGGCCCACCATTGCGCGGGTATGTCCTGCCCCATCGCGAACTGCTGGGCGCCGCCGGCCGCGCCGGGCGACGCCGCGGTCCTGCCCGCCAGCGGCGCGGGGGTGTAGCTGTCGCCCGCTGCGGCCGGGGCGGCCGGGGTTTTGAAATCGGGACCGAGGGCGCAGCCGCCCAGTCCCGCCGCGGCCAGCGCCGCCACACCGGCCCGCAGCACGTGGCGGTGGAACTGCCTGAAGTTCTGTTTTCTCACAAAAAACTCCCGCTTGAGGTTCATGTCAAACCGAAAAGTTAACTGAACTGCACTTTTGGCTGACATATTCGCATTTTTTACGGGATGAGTGTGTATTTTGTATCGATACGAAACCGTGGGCGTAAAAAAACGGGCTACGCCGTGAAGGCGAAGCCCGTTCCAGGGGATGTGCGGTGCGCTGATCAGGCCGCTTCGGCGGTGGCCACCACGCCGTAGGCGCGGTTGGCTTCGGTCAGCGAAAAGGCCGTCGGGCCGTTGACCACGGAATCGGCCACGCGCTCGCTGCTGCGATAGGTGATCGGCATCTGGTAGCGGCGCAGTTCGTCCGGGCTGATCTTGCCGTCCTTGTTGGTGTCGGCGGCCATGTCGACCTTGCCGCTGCCCAGCACGCCGTTTTCATCGACGCCAGGCAATGGATCGGGCGACACCAGGCTGTTGCTGTCGTCGCTGTTGCCGTCGAGGCCGAACTTGGCCTTGAAGAACTCGGTTTCAGGACGCTGCACCAGGCGCTTCAAGCCTTCGTCGAACTGTTTCAGCGCCAGCTTGAGGCCGTCGTCGTCGGATTCGGCCACCGCTTTGACGACGGCGCTGGCCTTGTGGTCGACAGCAGCGCTGGACAAGCCGTTCTGCACCGACGCATTGAAGCCCGGCAGCGACAGGTAGGCTGCGACCGAGGCGCTCAAATCCGCGTTGGTGTCGGCAACAGCAGAGGCGACTTTCTTGGGCTCGAACGCCTTCTCCGCAGCAACGGCTGCGGTCAGGTTCGGACCACCAATATTGTTCACCATAATCATAATCGACTCCTGTTTGACGACGCCCCGGGACGGTCGAACAAAAAAAATTTCTACGCCATTATTCTATCAAGGTTTTGGCAACAATCGCCATTTTTAGCGGCGTCCAAGGCTAAAAAGTGTCTTTTTCCCATGCGAAACTTGCAGTGAGGAATTGTTTTAATATACAGAATTAATCGCTTAATGCCTGCAATAGTTTTTCTCCATGGGGACAGCCCCACCCCGTGCACGTATCCCAGCCGTGCGCCGCCTGCTGGCTGCCATTGTTGCCATCCGTGATATCCCGCGTGACGCCCTTGCCTTGCAGCGAACCGTACAGCAGCGGGTTGAGGAAACCAACCGGGCGGCCGAGCCGCTGGTTGACCAGCGCCAGCAAGCCGGCCCACAGCGGCGCCACCGCGCTGGTGCCGCCGAACACCAGGTTCTGGCCGTCGACCCTGACCTTGTAGCCGCTGGCCGGATCGGCGTCGCCGGCCACGTCCGGCACGCCGCGCGCGGCCTGGCCGTTCGCCACGCCCTGCTGATAATCGGGCCGCCCGAAGAAGCTGCTGTAGCCGCCGCCGGTCGCGCTGTTGGGGCCGCTGTTCCAGACGGTCTCGACGGTGCCGCCGCCATCCTTCAGCATGACGCGCGTGCCGCCGCAGGCCAGCGCGTGCGGCGCCGACGAGGGGAAGTCGACATGCTGGCCGCCGTCGGCGACGCCGTCGGTGGAGCCGTTGTCGCCGGCCGCGCACAAGATCGTCACCCCCATCGCGGCGGCGTCGGCGAAGGCTTGCTCGAAGGCGGTCATGGCTTGCCCGGTCCAGGCCGATTCAGGAGCGCCCCAGCTGATCGAGATCACCGACGGCTGGTGGATGTCGTCGTGCACGGCGGCCGTGATGGCGTCGAGGAAACCGCGCTCGGTGTTGGGCGCGTAGTACACCGCGATCAGCGCGCCAGGCGCCACCGCGCCCGCCACTTCGATGTCGAGCATCACTTCGCCGTCGGCGCTGTTGGCGGTGGTGGGACGGTTCTTGGCGTGGTCGATGCAGACCGATTTGACGCGCGGCACCGGCAAGCCCAGCTCGTTGAAATAGATCTTCAGGTCGCGCGGCCGGCTGCCGCCGCCCAGCTCGATGATACCGATGCATTGGCCGCTGCCGTCCAGCCCCTGCGGGAAGTTGTACAGCCGCGCCAGCTGCGGCGGCGTGAAGGCGATGTTGGCCGCCGCCGCCGACGCGAAGCCGTCGGCCTGCAGGCGCTGGAACTTGGGCGTGGCCACCGGCCGGTCGTCCAGTCCGAACACGCCTTCGACCACGCCGGCCAGCTGGCTAGGAACGCTGAGCTCGCCGACCCGGCCGCGATAGCTGCCATCCGGATACTCGTACTCTTCCAGCTGCACGCCGAAGGCGTCGTTCATCTGCGCGGCGGTGCCGGCCAACACCACGCGGCGCTGTGCCGCGTCGCTGCTGATGACCACCATGCCGTGCTGCGCCGCGAAGGCCGTCACGGTGGCGATGTCGGCGTCGCTGGCGCCGTGCGCCTGGGCGAATTGCGTGCGGCTCAGGTAGCGGCGCTCGACCGGCTGGGTGTCGCCGCTGGCGGCCTGCAGGTCCACCTGCGCGTGGTCGGGCGCGGCGCGCAGCCGCACGGTGATTTCTATGGTCTGCTCGTCCGCCACCGGACCCAGCGCGACCGCACCCTGCAGCGCCAGCTGGCCGCTGCCGGGAATGATGTGGGGGTTGGAAATGCCTGCCATGATCGTCTCCTTTCGCATGGATTGCCCTCAAAAGATACTGGCAGCAATGGCCGCGGGATTGATACAACGCAGAAGTGGCGCCGATAAACCGAAGCGCCGCCTTGCCCCATTCCTAAATATGGGATACATTCTCATTTATGAGAAACGATATCGAATCCCGCCTGGCCCGCCGGCTGGCCGCGCTGCGCGAAGAGCGCGGCCTGTCGCTGGACGAACTGGCCGCCGCCAGCGGCATCAGCCGCGCCACGCTGTCGCGCCTGGAACGCGCGGAAACCAGCCCCACCGCCGCCCTGCTGGGCAAGCTGTGCGCCGTGTTCGGCCTGCCGATGTCGCGCCTGGTCGCCGAGGCCGAAGCCCAGCCCGGCGAATTGCTGCGCGCCGCCGACCAGCCGCTGTGGCAAGACCCCGACACCGGCTTCCGCCGCCGCATGGTGTCGCCGCCGGCGCGCGGCTACGCGGTCGAGCTGGTCGAAGGCTGGCTGCCGCCCGGCGCCCGCATCGACTACGAGCAGGCTCCGGTGCCCGGCATGGAGCAGCATCTGTGGCTGCTCGAAGGCGCGCTGGACTACACCCTCGACGGCGCCACCCACCCGTTGCAGGCGGGCGACTGCCTGCGCTTCCACCTGTTCGGCGCCACGCGCTTTTTCTGTCCCGGGCCCACGCCGGCCCGCTACCTGATCGCCATATGCCCACCATAAAACAACTCGACGCCGATGGCCTGCGCCGGCACGCCGGCGACCTGGCGCAGGTGCTGCGCGACTGCGTGCTGCACGGCGCCAGCGTCGGCTTCCTGCTGCCCTGCCCGCTGGAGGAGGCACGGGACTTCTGGCTGTCGCTGGCGCCGCAGATCGCCAGCGGCGAACGCCTGCTGTTCGTCGCCCACGCTGCGGACGGCGCGCTGTGCGGCACCGTGCAACTGGTGGTGGGCGGCATGCCCAACGGCCGGCACCGGGCGGAGATCTCCAAGATGCTGGTGCACAGCGGCGCGCGCCGGCAAGGCATCGCGCAGGCGCTGATGCAGCACGCGCTGGCCACCGCGCGGACGCTGGGCCGCACGCTGCTGGTGCTCGACACCTGCACCGGCTTCCCGGCCCAGGCCATGTATGCAAAGCTCGGCTTCGCCGTCACCGGCGTGGTGCCCGGCTACGCCGCCCTGCCCGACGGCACGCTGGGCGCGGCCACCTTCATGCACCTGCAGCTGTAGCGGGGCCGCCGCGCCTGTCATGGAGCCGTCACAAGGATGGAGTACGATGTCGCGGGCGCATGGTAGGCTGTGCGCCCAAACATCTTTCAACCTGACGACGACCCAACATGACAAAGAAACTGTCCCTGCCCGCACTCGTAATCGCGACTTCCTGCCTAGCCCTGGGCGCGTACGCCGCCGCCCCTGCCGCCAGCGCGGCCGCCGCGGCCCAGCCCAAGCTGGTGGTGGTGCTGGTGGTGGACGGCCTGCCGAACGAACAGCTGCTGCGCTACCGCGACCAGTTCGGCCAGGGCGGCCTGCGCCGCATGCTGGACCAGGGCGCGTCGTTCAGCAACGCCCACCAGGCACACGGCATCACCGTCACCGCGATCGGCCACAGCGCCGTGCTGACCGGCGCCTACCCGTATGTGCACGGCGTGATCGGCAATAACTGGATCGACCCGATCACCCGGAAATCGGTGTACTGCACCGAAGACACCAATTACACCTACATCGGCGAAGAAACCAAGTCCAGCGACGGCACCGCGCCGACCCGCCTGAAGGTCGACACGCTGGGCGACCAGCTGCGCTACGCCACCGGCAGCCGCAGCAAGGTCGTCACCGTGTCCGGTAAGGACCGCGGCGCGATTCTGCTGGCCGGCAAGACCGGCACCGCCTACATGTACATGGACAAGAGCGGCAACTTCGCCAGCAGCACCTTTTACATGAAAGCCCATCCGGGCTGGGTCCAGCAATACCAGGCCGGCAAGCCGCAGGACCGCTACTACGGCAAGTCGTGGACGGCGCTGCTGCCGGATGCGGCCTACGCCGGCGACGCCAACCCCGACCTGAACCAGGTCAAGGCGGGCGCCCACAACCGCCTGCCGTACAGCTACTACAGCGAGAGCGGCGAGATCGACGCCGGCTACTACAACAGCCTGAAGACCGGCCCCTTCCTCGACCAGCTGACGCTGGACTTCGCGCGCGCCGCGGTGGACGGCGAAAACCTCGGCCGCAATCCGGCCGGCGTGCCGGACCTGCTGGGCGTGAGCCTGTCGGCGCACGACTACGTCAACCACGCCTTCGGCCCGGAAAGCAAGCTGTCGCACGACCACCTGCAGCGCCTGGACCGCATGCTGGCCGACTTCTTCAGCCACCTCGACAAAAAAGTCGGCATGGACAATGTGCTGGTGGTGCTGACCGCCGACCACGGCTTCCCGAACACGCCGGAATTCGCCCAGACCCAGCACATCGACGCCCAGCGCATCGACGGCGACAAGCTGATGGCCGCGCTGGACCAGCACCTGTCGGAAAAATTCGGCGGCGCCAAGCTGCTGAGCGCCTGGTCGCTGCCCAACATCCACCTCGACTACGCGCAGATCGACAAAAGCGGCCTGAAACGCGAAGAAGTGGAAACCGCCGCCGCCCGCTACCTGCTGGCGCAGAACGGCATCGTCGAAGCCTACACCCGCACCCAGCTCGAAAGCGGCGCCGCCAACACCACCCGCATCGCCACCCTGATGCGCCGCGCCTGGAACCGCGAAGCCTCGGGCGACCTGATGGTCGTCACCAAGCCTTACTGGTACTTCGGCACCGGCACCAGCGGCACCTCGCACGGCTCGCCGTACGCCTACGACACCAATGTGCCGCTGATGATCATGGGCAAACGCTGGATCAAGCCGGGCGCCTACGGCCAGTATGCGGAAGTGGTCGACATCGCGCCGACCCTGGCCCATCTGCTGCAGGTGCGCCCGCCGTCCGGCGCCGAAGGCCGGGTACTGACGGAAACGCTACGTTAATCAATTGTAATTTGCATATTTGAAATAATTAATTGGCAATAGCGCGGAATGATGATATTTTTTCATCTCTTACAACCGAGATGGGGAAATGATGAAAAAGATCGCATTCGCAGTACTCGCTTTGATTGCCGGCGTTACCAACGCTGCTGAGTTGTATAACAATGGCCCGGTGGTCGACGCCACCGGTGTCTCCGTCATCGGACCGGGCGCCACCACGTTCGGCTTCGGTGCGCAAAGCGGTGTAGGCAATTTCGTCGCCGACGATTTCGATGTCACGGCAGGCAAGAGCTGGAACGTCTCCAGCCTGAGCTTCTTCGGCTACCAGACCGGCGCCGGCGCCTTCAGCTTCACTTCGGCCACCTGGAGCATCGTCTCGGGCGCGGACATCAATTCGGGCACCGTGGTGGCCTCCGGCACCACCGGCGTCACCAATGGCGGCCTGGCCGGCTACCGCGTCACCGATGGCACGCTGACCAACAAGCAGCGCGGCATCTACAAGATCGACGCCGACATCACCGACATCACGCTGGGCTCCGGCCACTACTGGCTGACCTGGGGCCTGGCAGGCACCGGCCTGTCCGGTCCTTGGCAGCCGCCTACGTCCGATGCCCGCGAAGGCAACGCTGCGCAAGCGACCGGCGGCGGCGCCTTCGCCACCCTGGAAGAATCCGGCAGCGGCCTGACGGTGGAATTGCCGTTCGCCGTCAACGGCACCATCGCCGCGGTACCGGAACCGGAAACCTACGCCATGATGCTCGGTGGCCTGGGCCTGATCGGCCTGGCACGCCGCCGCGCGCGCCGCGGCTGATCCGGGTTCAGACCAGGGCTTGATGCCGCGCCGGCGGCTTGCGCGCCAAAAGCTGCGACAGCTTGCGCAAGGCGGCCGCCAACCGGTGGCCGTCGCGGATCGAGCCCAGCGAAATACGGATCGCGTTCGGCGGGGGGGAGCCCGCGTAGAACGCTTCCGATGAAGTCACGGCCAGGCCTTCTTCGGCCTGCGCCGCCTGCGCCAATGCATGCGCGGTCCAGTAACTGGGCAGGGGCAGCCAGACATGGATGCCATCCCCGCCCGCCTCCGCCTTGCCGGCCAACAGCTGGTGCGCCAGCAACTGGCGCTTGCGCGCCTCCTCCTTCACACCCGCCAGCAAGCGCTGGGCCGAACCGTCGTGTATCCATTGCGTGGCCAGCGCCGTCGTCAGCGGCGCCGGCATCAGCACCAAGGAACGCAGCGCCGCCATGAAGGCCTCGCGCTGCTGCGGATCGGACAGCAGCACGAACGCCGTGCGCAGGCCGGGCGCCAGGCATTTGGACAGCGTCGAAATATAGCTGACCTGGCGCGGCGCGTAGTGCGCCAGCGGCGGTGGCGGCGCATCGGCCAGCAGCCAGTAGGGATCGTCCTCGATGATCTGCACGCCGCAGCGCGCGGCCACACGGGCGATCTCGCGCCGGCGCGCGGCCGGCATGGTGTGCGTGGTCGGGTTTTGCAGCGTCGGATTCAGGTAGAGCAGCGCCACGCGCTGTTTGCCGCAGGCTTTCTCCAGCGCGTCCGGCAGCATGCCGCCGGCGTCCACCGCCACCGCCTGCACGCGCCGCCCCAGTTGCGCGGCCGTCGCGCGCAGGCCGGGATACACCGCCGGCTCGGCCAGGATGATGTCGCCGGGCCGGCTCAAGGTCAGTATCAGCGCCGCCAGCGCGGACTGCGCGCCGGGGCAGACCACCACCTGCTCCTGGTCCACCCGGCCCAGCATCGGCGCCAGCCACGCGGCGCCGGCCGCGCGGTCGGCCCGGCTGCCGCCGCCCAGGTGGTAGTTCATCAGCAGGCCGCTGTCGGTGCGCAGCAGTACCTGGGCCAGGCCCTGTTTCAGCAGATCGTCGAAGTCGACGCCGTCCGGCGGCGGCGGGATATTCATGCTCAGGTCCAGCAGCTGCGCCAGCTCCACCTTGGGTGCGGCGGCGTAGGTGCCGCGCGCGCCCTGCCCTTCCAGCAGGTTGCGGCGCCTGGCCTCGTCATAAGCGCGCGTCACCGTGGTGAGGTCGACCTGCAGCAACTGCGCCAGGCGACGCTGCGGCGGCAGGCGGTCGCCCGGCTTCAAACGGCCGTCGGCCAGCGCCCGCTCGACAAAATCCGCGATCTGCAGGTAGCGCGGCCCCGCATGCTGCTCGAACCGGCCCAGCCAGGCGACGGCCCGATCTTCATCTTGTATGGATTTCGACTTCGACATTTAGTAAGAATGTATGGTTTTTGCCCCTGAGCAGCATGCTACCACTCCGGGGTCAAGTCTGACATTCGGACACGAGCCCTACCCTGGCAGGCGCCAAGGTTGAGGCCGTGTAGAATTGGCGAACCTGACCCCGGATTGAGACTATGAGAAAAATCGGTTTGCTGCTCGCTGCCAGCGTGTTCGCCTCCTCCGCCTTCGCAACCGCGCCGCGCGCCGTCACCGCCACCGGCGTGGTCGAAGGCACATCGGAGGCTGCCGGCGTCAAATCGTATAAAGGGATACCGTTTGCGGCGCCGCCTGTCGGCGATCTGCGCTGGAAGGCGCCGCAGCCGGCCTCGAAGTGGCGCGGCGTGCGCAAGGCCGATCGCTTCGGCCCGCGCGCCATGCAGCTGCCGCTGTTCGGCGACATGGTGTTCCGCTCCGACGGCGTCAGCGAGGACTGCCTGTACCTCAACGTCTGGACGCCGGCCAAATCGGCCAGGGACAAGCTGCCGGTGCTGGTCTACTTCTACGGCGGCGGCTTCGCGGCGGGCGACGGTTCCGAGCCGCGCTACGACGGCGCAAGCATGGCCGCCAAAGGCATCGTCACGCTGACCGTCAACTACCGCCTGAATATCTTCGGTTTCCTGGCCCACCCCGAACTGAGCGCCGAATCGCCGCACAAGGCCTCCGGCAACTACGGCCTGATGGACCAGGCGGCGGCGCTGCAATGGGTGCAAAAAAATATCGCGGCCTTCGGCGGCGATCCAAAACGCGTGACCATCGCCGGAGAGTCGGCCGGCTCATGGTCGGTCAGCGCGCAGATGATGACGCCCCTGTCCAAAGGCCTGATCGCCGGCGCCATCGGCGAAAGCGGCTCGCTGCTCGGCCACAACGCCCCGCTGCCGCTGGCGCTCGCGGAAAAGCGCGGCGCCGCCTTCGCCAGGGAGATCGGCGCACCAACACTGGCCGCGCTGCGCGCCATGCCCGCGCAGCAGCTGCTCGACACCCTCAAGCGCCCCGACGCGCCATGGCTCGCCGCCATCGAGGACGGCTACGTGCTGCCTCGCAGCCCGCTCGCCATCTACAGCGCCGGCCAGCAGGCCAAGGTGCCGCTGCTGGCCGGATGGAATTCGCAGGAAGGCCACTACTCCAACGTCCTGCGCGACAACGCGCCGACGCCCGAGAACTTCAGCAAGGCGCTGCACGAGATGTACGGCGAGCGCGCCGACGCGGCGCTGCTGGCCTACAGCGGCGACACTCAACAAGCCGCGAACGACCTGGCCGGCGATCTGTTCATCGCCTACGGCACCTGGAAGTGGCTGGACACGCACGCGCGCACCAGCGGCCAGCCGGTCTACCGCTACTACTATGCGCACCCGCGCCCGGGCCAGGAAGGCGCCGGCCACTCCGTCGAAATCGAATACGCGCTGGGCAATCTCGATACGAATAAAGTCTATGCCTGGAGCGCCGGCGACCACGCGCTGTCGGCACAGATGCAGGCCTACTTCGCCAACTTTATCAAGACCGGAAACCCCAACGGCGCCGGCCTGCCCGAATGGCCGCGCGTCAGCAGCGGCAAGGGTTCCCGCCTGATGCGGCTGGACCTTCCATCGGCCGCAGCGACCGCCGCCGACGACGCCCGCCACGCCTTCCAGGATCAACAAAGGAAAACCAACTAAACAAAAATGAAAACTGCCACTTAGTTTGTATTTTATTGTATCGCCCGGTAATTCTTTGAAAAGTTGCTATACACTAGCTTTTTTATTCGGGCATACACCAGGAATACAAACTATGCGCAAGACATTCAGCTTGATGGCTCTTTGCTTCACCGTATCCGCGTTTGCAGCGGAGCCTTTCGACGACAAGTTCCGCCAGCTCGATGAAGTTCTCCCCAGCGCCAATTCCTACCGCACCGCCTCCGGCGCGCCCGGCGCCGCCTACTGGCAGCAGCGCGCCGACTACACGATCCGCGCCACGCTCGACGAAGCCAAACGCGCCATCACCGGCAGCGAGCAAATCGCCTACCACAACAACTCGCCCGACACGCTGAGCTACCTGTGGGTGCAGCTCGACCAGAACATCTACAAAAAAGATTCCGACGCCCGCATGATGCTGACGCAGCCTTCGCGCGAAGCATGGGCCAAGCCGCGCACGCCGGAAGACGGCTACAAGTTCGAAGGCATGCGCAGCATCCTGGCCGGCCGCGAGTTCGACGGCGGCTACAAGATCAAGACCGTGTCGGCCGGCGGCCAGCCACTGAAGTACGCCATCAACCGCACCATGATGCGCATCGACCTGCCCGCGCCGCTGAAGCCGGGCCAGAGCTTCACCTTCAATATCGACTGGTCCTATAACATCAACGAGCAGCAGGTGCTGGGTGGCCGCGCCGGCTACGAACACTTCGAAGACGACAAGAACGACTTGTTCGAAATCGCCCAGTGGTATCCGCGCATGGCCGCCTACTACGACGTGATGGGCTGGCAGCACAAGCAGTTCCTGGGCTCCGGCGAGTTCACGCTGGAATTCGGCGACTACGACGTGCAGCTGACCGTCCCCGCCGACCACGTCGTGGCCTCCACCGGCGAACTGCAAAACCCCAACGACGTGCTGACCGCGACGCAGCGCGACCGCCTGGCCAAGGCGCGCACCGCGACCTCGCCGGTCGTCATCGTGACGCAGGAAGAAGCCGAGAAGGCCGAGAAATCCGTCAGCACCGCATCCAAGACCTGGCACTTCAAGGCCGCCAATGTGCGCGACTTCGCCTGGGCTTCCAGCCGCAAATTCATCTGGGATGCGCAAGGCTTCAAGAAGGATTCCACCAACGTGATGGCGATGTCCTACTATCCGAAGGAAGGCAATCCGCTGTGGGGCAAATACAGCACCCAGGCCATCGTCCACACCATCGACCAGTACAACAAGTACAGCTTCGACTATCCGTATCCAACCGCGATCTCTGTCAACGGCCCGGTCGGCGGCATGGAGTATCCGATGATCTCCTTCAACGGCCCGCGCCCGGCCAAGGACAAAAAGACCGGCGCCCTCACCTGGTCGCAGCAGACCAAGTATGGCCTGATCGGCGTCATCATCCACGAGGTGGGCCACAACTACTACCCGATGATCATCAACTCGGACGAGCGCCAGTGGACCTGGATGGATGAAGGCCTGAACACCTTCGTGCAGTACCTGGCCGAGCAGGCATGGGAAGACAACTACCCGTCGCGCCGCGGCGAGGCGCGCAACATCGTCGACTACATGCGCAGCCAGAACCAGGTGCCCATCATGACCAACTCGGAGTCGCTGCTCCAGTTCGGGAACAACGCCTACGCCAAGCCGGCCACCGGCTTGAACATCCTGCGCGAGACCATCCTGGGCCGCGACCTGTTCGACTACGCGTTCAAGGAATACGCACGCCGCTGGAAGTTCAAGCGCCCCACTCCGGCCGACTTCTTCCGCACCATGGAAGACGCATCGGGCACCGACCTTGACTGGTTCTGGCGCGGCTGGTTCTACACCACCGACGCGGTGGACATCAGCATCGACGGCATCAGCGAATACGGCGTGAGCACCAAGGATCCGGAAAAGGAAAAGGCCTGGAAAAAAGCGCAGAAGGATGCGGAGCCGGTTTCGATTTCCGAGCAGCGCAACAAGGCACTGCCGAAGCGCCTGAGCGAGCATCCGGAGCTGAAGGACTTCTACAACGAGCACGACGAGTTCACCGTCACCAACAAGGACCGCAACACCTACGCCGAAGCCATCGAGAAGCTGGAGCCGTGGGAGAAGAAGCTGCTGGACCAGGGCAAGCACCTGTACCTGGTGGACTTCTCCAACCTGGGCGGCATGGTGATGCCGCTGATCCTGGAGGTGGAACTCAAGAGCGGCAAGAAGTACATCGAACGCATTCCGGCCGAAGTATGGCGCTACTCGCCGAAGAAGATCACCAAGTTGATCGTCGCCGACGAGCCGATCGTGGGCCTGACCCAGGATCCGTACTGGGAAACCGCCGACATCGACACCAGCAACAACGCCTGGCCGCGCAAGGTGACGCAGTCGCGCATGGAGCTGTTCAAGACCGAGCGTGACCGCAACAACCTGATGCGCGACTACAATACGCCGCTCAAGGGCAAGGGCGACAAGTCGTCGAAGGACGCGTCGTCGGAATGATGCCGCGCGCTTTACGCCTGACCTTCGCCGCCGTGCTGGCGTTTGCCGGCACGGCGGCACATGCCCATAATTTTCACATGGGCATAGCCGACATCAGCTACAACGAGCGCACCGGCAATACCGAGATCGTGCACACCTACACCGCGCACGATGTCGCCACGCTGCTGGCGAATCTCTACGGCCGCAATCTGGACCTGGGCCAGGCGGACAGCGAAGCGCCGCTGCGCCGCTACGTGGAAAAGCAGTTCTACCTCGAAGGCCCCGACCGCAAGCGCCTGCCGCTGAACTGGGTCGGCATGAAGGCCGACGCCGACAGCGTCGTCATCTTCCAGGAGATCGAGGGTCAAAAACTGGCGCCCGCGACACGCATACACAATGCGCTGATGATAGACTTCCTGCCATCTCAAAAGAACACCGTCAACCTCCAAACCGATGGCCCCGTCCAGACTCTCATCTTCGATCAAAACAGCATCGATCAAACAACCCGTTAAATATTTGCTGTTGTTCGCGCTGGGTTCCGCGCAGGCCGACGACGAGATCCTGCAAAGGGTCTTCGTCGACGGCTCGCGCGCCAGCCAGCTGGGCGTGGCCGATGCGGCCAGCGCAGGCAGCGTCACGCAGCAGGAGCTGGCGGCGCGCACCGTCTACCGTCCAGGCGAAATCCTCGAAGCCGTGCCAGGCCTGATCGTCAGCCAGCATAGCGGCGAGGGCAAGGCCAACCAGTTCTACCTGCGCGGCTTCAACCTCGATCACGGCACCGATCTGCGCACCACCGTCGACGACATGCCGGTCAACCAGCGCAGCCACGCGCACGGCCAGGGCTGGACCGACTTGAATTTCCTGATACCGGAACTGGCGATGCGGCTCGACTACAAGAAAGGCCCCTACTCCGCAGAGGAAGGCGACTTCGCTTCCGCCGGCACGGCGTCGGTGTTGTACGCCAACCGGCTGCTGCGCGGCACGGCCACGGCGTCGGCCGGCCAGCACGGCTACGGCCGCGCGCTGCTGGCCGACTCGCTGGACGCCGGCAACGGCACCCTGTTGTACGCGCTCGAGGCGCTGCACAACGACGGCTCGTACGCGCGTCCCGACGACTATCAAAAACTGAACGCGGTGCTGCGTTACAGCGAAGGCTATGCCAACAACGGTTTCAACGTCAGCCTGATGGCCTACCGCGCCGACTGGAATTCGACCGACCAGATCCCGCTGCGCGCCGCGCAGGACGGCAGCATAGGCCGCAACGACGCCATCGACAATACCGATGGCGGCAAGTCGCACCGCTACAGCCTTTCCGGCGCATGGCGCCGCACCAGCGAGGACAGCTCGTCCAAGGTCAACGCCTACATCATCGCCAACCAGCTGGACCTGTATTCCAACTTCACCTACTTCATGGACGACCCGCTGCACGGCGACCAGTTCGCGCAGCCGGACAAGCGCGTCACCAGCGGCCTGAATGCGAGTCATAGCTGGCACCAGCATTCGGAAGGCAACACCAGCACCACCACCATCGGTATCCAGCTGCAGAACGATAATATCTTCAACGGCCTGCTCAACACACAGGCGCGCAAGCCGCTGTCGGTCACGCGGCAAGACCACATCGTCGAATCCAGCGCCGCGCTCTACGTAGAGAACAACACGCGCTGGAACGCGGCCTGGCGCACGGTGGCAGGGCTGCGCGTGGACAGCTACCGCTTCGACGTGCGCAGCAGCCTGGCCGCCAATACCGGCAAGGCCAGCGACCATCTGGCGAGTCCCAGCCTGAGCGTGGTCTACGGCCCCTGGCAGACGGCGGAACTGTACGCCAACATCGGCACCGGCTTCCACAGCAACGACGCGCGCGGCGCCACCATCCAGATCGATCCTAAAACTGGCGAGGCGGCAGGCAAGGTGTCGCCGCTGGTGCGCTCGCGCGGCATGGAGCTGGGCGCGCGCAGCAGCTGGCTGCCGGGGTTGCAGTCTTCGCTGTCGCTGTACCGGCTGGATTTCGATTCGGAGCTTAGCTTCGCGGGAGATGCCGGCACCACCGAGGCGGGACGGCCCAGCCGCCGCTACGGCGTGGAGTTCTCCAACTACTACAAGCCTTTGAAGTGGTTGTCGGTCGACCTGGACCTGGCCTACGCGCGCGCCCGCTCGCACGACGACGCACCTGAAGGCAACTACATCCCGGGCGCCATCGAAGGCACGGGCCAGCTGGCGCTGACGGTGGACGACGGCGGCCCGTATTCCGGCTCGCTGAAGTTGCGCTACTTCGGTCCCCGCCCCCTGATCGAGGATAACAGCGTGCGGTCCAGGCAAAGCCTGACGCTGAACGGACGATGGGGATGGAAAATCAGGAAGGGGTTGACGCTGGAACTGGAAGCCTTCAACCTGACCAATCGCCGGGATTCGGCGATCGATTACTACTACCCGTCGCAACTCCGGGGGGAAGCGGAGCCGGTCAACGACATCCACTTCCACCCCATCGAATCGCGTTCGCTACGGGCGACGCTGATCAGGAACTTTTAAAACTCTTCCCACTCGCCGCTGCTGTCGCCGGCGCTGGTCTTCAGTTTTTTCGGCGCGGCGGCGGGGGCGGCCTTGGCGGCCACCTTGGGCCGCGGCGTCTTCGGCACCGCAGCAACGGCGACGACGGCGCGTGCCGCCGGGCGTGCCGGCGCCTTGTGCGCCACATGCGACGCATTGATCTTGAACGCGCTGACCACCTGCTCCAGCTTGTCCGCCTGATCGCGCAAGGTCTGCGCGGCGGCGGCGGTCTGCTCCACCAGCGCGGAGTTCTGCTGCGTGGTCTGATCCATCTGCGTCACCGCCTGGTGCACCTGGGCGATGCCGTCGTTCTGCTCCTGCGTGGCCGCGCTGATCTCGCCGACGATGTCCGTCACCTGCTTGATGCTGGCGACGACTTCCTGCATCGTCGTCCCGGCCTGCTCCACCAGCTTGGTGCCCGAACCGACCTTCTCCACCGAATCATCGATCAGCGCCTTGATCTCCTTGGCCGCAGCCGCAGAGCGTTGCGCCAGGTTGCGCACCTCGGTCGCCACCACCGCGAAGCCACGACCCTGCTCACCCGCGCGCGCCGCCTCCACCGCCGCATTCAGCGCCAGGATGTTGGTCTGGAAGGCGATGCCGTCGATGACCGAAATAATGTCGACGATCTTGCGCGACGATTCGTTGATCGAGCCCATGGTGACAACCACCTGCTCCACCACGGTGCCGCCCTGCGCCGCCACGTCCGACGCCGAACGCGCCAGCTGGTTGGCCTGGCGCGCGTTGTCGGCGTTCTGGCCGACGGTGGAGGTCAGCTGCTCCATGCTGGCGGCGGTCTGCTCCAGCGCCGCCGCTTGCGACGAGGTGCGCTGCGACAGGTCGCCGGTGCCGCCGGCGATTTCCTGCGACGCCGTGCCGACGGCCAGCGTCGAAACGCGCACGGTGTCGATCACGCCGGCGATCTGCTCCAGCAGCTTGTTGAAGGCCACGGCCGTGTGGCCGATTTCGTCCATGCGTTCGATCTTGATCTGGTGCGTCAGGTCCAGCGACTGGCTCACATCCTCCAGCGTGCCGCGTATCGAGGCCAGGCTGCCCTTGATGATGACGTACAGCTGCCAGGCCAGCGCGCCAGTGACCAGCAGACCGAGCACCACCACGCTCACCATCAGGCGGAAGGCGAATTTGTAGGCGGCGTCGCTCTCTTCGCGCACGTCGCTGATCAGCTTATTGTTGTAGGCGATATGGTCGTCGAAGCCTTTCTTGACCGCGCCGGCGGACAGTGCCAGCGGCGTGCCGGCCAGCAGCGTGGCGCGTACCGCGTCCATGTCGCCGGCGTGGGCGCCGGCCAGGAACGGCACCAGCGCCTGGCGATAGGCCGCCATGTTGGCCTTGTCCGCTTCCAGCATCTTGCGGTCGGTGTCGTCGAAGATGTGTTCTTTTTCGTAGGTCGCGATCACTTCGTCGAACTTGGCGTGCGCGTCGTTGTAGGCTTTGTCCAGCGCCGTCTTGTCGGCCAGGTTGGAGAACACCGACAGGCGGTAGCCGGCCAGGCGGCTGTCGGCCAGGTAGCCCTTGGCCATGTTCAGGCCTGCGATGCTGGGGATTAAACGGGTTTGCACGACATCGAGGCGCTGCTGCGCTCGGGACAGTTGTGTCAGGCCGGTGATGCCGACGAATATCAGCGCAAGTAACGCCAATGACAAAGTCAAGATCAAGCGCTTTGTAATAGTCATGGTGACTTTTTCCATAGTAGTGGTGGAGGAGCCGGCCGTCTCTGCGGCCATAGACCAGTATAACGGAACAGTGTTACCGCAAAATAACTCCTGGACAAATTACAGCGCGCCGCAACCAAAAACGCAACGCAAGCTTGACGCTAAGTCAACACCGGATAGCCGGCCGCCCTCGCCTCGGCTTCCAGCAGCAGCACGCGCTCGTAATCGGCGTCGGCGCGATGCTCGAAGCGATCGATATGCAAGGCACTCAACAGCCGCTGAACCGCCGGCGATGGCGCCAGCAAGGCGGCCCGCAGTTGCGCCGCCAATTCGTCCGGCACGGCGCGCCCGGCGATCAGCGGCAATCCGGGCGACGGCGCCGAGTACTGCAGGATGGAGAGGCCGCGCAGGCTGTCCGGCTGTTCCAGCGCGATGTAGCCGAAGGTCGCGCTGTCGATGGCGGCGATGGCGGCCGCGCCCTCGCGCACCAGGCGCAGGCTGGCCGCGTGGCTGCCCGACCATTTAACCGATGCGAAGAAGCGGCCGTCGCGCGTGTGCGGCGCGACCGCGTGGCGCAGCGCGTTCATGCCGCTGTGCGAGTGGCGCTCGTTGACGGCGGCGACGCGTCCGCGCGCTTCGGCCAGGCTGCGGATGCCGCCGCCCTCGCGCACCACGATGGCGCTGCGATAGTCGCTGCCCTCGCAACCGTTGAAATCGAAGCACGGCGTGGCCAGCAGCGCGACCTCGCCGCGCAGTTGCGTCATATAGGGATAGCCGCAGGTCTGGCTGATCAGCAGTTCGGGACTGCGCCAGAACGACGGCAGGTCGTGCGGCCGCACCAGTTCCGCATGCACGCCCACCTCGTCCGCCAGCGCCAGCAACAGGGCCTCGTAGGCGCCCGCGATGCGCGGCGAGACGTTGTACATCGGCAGGGCGATTTTCCAGGTCATGATGTGGGCATGTCGGGGTGGACCGGCGCGTCGACGGGGCGCACGCCAAAGCGGCGCACCAGTTCTCCGTAGCCGTGCAGATGGAAGCCGCCGCTGCGCGCATTGTACGCCGCGCGCCGGGCGCGGTACACGCGCGGCAGCAGATACCACGGCAGCGACGGCAGGTCATGGTGCACCAGGTGCAGGTTGTTATTCAAGAACAGCAGCCGGAAGAACAGGCCCGCTTCATTGAGCACGATGCGCTGCTTGTGTTCCGCCGCCGGCCGGTGTTCGTAATACGACCGCACCATCGTCAGCGACTGCGCCGGATACGATATCGCCAGCACGTAGTACAGCGGCGACATGCCGAACGCCGCGTGCACCCACCACAGCAGCCCGCCCAGCATGGCGAAGTGGATCAGCCACATCGGCACGTTGCTCCAGTCGCCGCGCAACGGCTGGCGCACCGCCTCGCTCCACGCCGAGGCGACCGCGATGGCCGGTCCGACCAGCAGCCGTCCCCAGAAGGTCTTGTTGAACCAGTACAGCAGCCGCACCGGGCGGCCCATGCCGGCCCATACCTCGGGCGACACGTAGTAGCTCTCGGTGTCGAGCGCCGGCATGGTCAGGTGGAAGTCGATGTGGTGGCGCAGATGACTGTCGCGGTAAAGGCGGTAGGGATACCAGACCGCCAGCGGCACGTAGCCGAACAGGCGGTTGACCCAGACCCATCGCGTCGGGTGGCCGTGTATCAGTTCGTGCTGGAGCGACATATACCAGGCGCACCACCAGATCATCAGCAGCGTGGCGGGCACGTTGCCGATCTGGCGCCAGCAAGCCAGCGTGCCGAACCAGCCGCCGTGGATCACGGCGATCAGCAGCCATGTCGGCCACTCCCCCAGCCACAGCAAGCGTCCGCGCTCGGCGGCGACTTCAGCCCGTTGTGGCGCATCGACATATTCGGAACGCTGCTGCTTCAGGCTGGGGGAGTCCATGGCGGTCCGTTAGAAGCGCGCCCTGGCGCGCAGGCCTATAGTACGCGGACGCACCATGAACAGGGTATCCCCCGGCTGGATGGCGATGGTGTTCGGCGTGACGTCGCTGATCTTGGCGCCGTTGGTCAGGTTGGTGCCGAACAGGCCGAACTCGTAGACGCCGGTCTTGTAGGTGATGGTGGCGTTGAGCGTGTTCGACGACGGTATCTGCGCATAACTGCCCTGCGCCGCCGCGAAGTTGGTGTAGGCGTCGCTGTGGTAGGCGTAGCTGGCCGCGATGCCCACTTCGTCGCTGCCGCGCACCGGCAACGTGTAGCTGGCGGTGGCGGTGGCCGACAGGCGCGGCGCGTATGGCGCGCGGCTGCCTTCCGGGATGTTCTGCGCGGCGATGCCGGTGACGACGGTGCGCGTGGCGTAGGCGTGGTTGTAGGCGGCGCTCAGGCCCAGCGATGCGCGGCGGGTCAGCTTGAAGGCGGTTTCCAGCTCCAGGCCTTCGCTGCGGATCTTGCCGGCGTTCTGCGTGAAGTAGTAGGTGCACGGCAGCTTGTTAAACACCTGCACGTCCTTCCACTCGATCACGTAGGCGCTGGCGTTGAAGGTCATGCGCTGGTCCAGCAGCGTGTTCTTCGAGCCGACTTCGTAGTTCCACAGGCTGTCCGGCGCGAAGGTGGCGGGCGCGTTCACGCCGCAGAAATTGAACGGCACCGGCTGGTTGTTGCCGCCGTAGCGGAAGCCCTTGCCCACCGATGCGTACAGCGTGTGGTCGGCGTCGACATGGTAGGCGGCGGCGAAGCGCGGATTGGCGCCCTGCGAGGTCGCGCTGCTGTTGCTCACCTCCGGCTGGCCCACCGGCGCGGACGGCGTGGCGCCGACCAGGTTGCCGAACAAGCCGGTGAAGCGCAGGTCGAAGTCCTGCGTGCCGCGGAACAGGCGCACGCCGGCGGTCAGGTCCAGCTTGTCCCAAACGGTGTAGGTGCCCTCGGCGAACAAGGCCGCCTGGCGCGACCTGGTGTTCTGCGTGCCGGAGAAGAAATCGTTGGGATTGAAGGCCAGGTCGTTGGTCTGCGAGTTATAGCCCGGGAAGTTGTGGGTGGCGGCGAAGCGTTCGTCGAAGCGGGTGGTCGGCTCATCCTGGCGCGTGTTGCGCTTGCCGGTTTCGAAGAAGGCGCCGGCGGTCCACTTCAGCGGTCCGCTGCCCTTGGAGTTGAGGCGGAACTCCTGCGCGAAATCGGTGACGCGATTGCCGATCGTGTAGGCGGCCTGCATCAGCGGCGCCTTGCCGCCGAAGATGAAGGCGGTGGCCGGATACTGGGCAGAGGTCACGTACAGCGTGTCGCGGTGCAGATAGGAGGTCGACGACACCAGCTGCGCGCTCCCAAGGTCGTAGCTCACGCCCAGGTTGTACAGCTGCAGATTGTCGTTGCTGGTCTGCGGCAGCAGCGCGTAGGTGGTGAACGGCGCCAGGCCCGCATAGGCGTCGTTGACGCCGCCCTTGATGTTGGAAGCGGTGATGCTGGCGTCGACCAGCAGGTCCGGCGAGGCGCGCAGGCGCAATGCGGCGCGCGCCTGGTTGGTGGAGACGTCGTTGGTGGTCTTGCCGTAGGTGCTGCTGCCGGCCAGCTGGTTGCGGATATAGCCGGAGTCGTTGCCGGTGTAGCCGGTCAGGCGCAGGCCCAGCACATCGGCCTTCAGCGGCAGGTTGACCATGCCGCGCAGATTGCGGTTGGTTCCGCCGAAGCCGGAGGTGTTCGAACCCACCGCCTCCACGGTGCCGAACAAGTCGGCCAGGTCGGGCTTCTGCGTGATCTGGCGCACCGCGCCGGCCATGGCGCCCGCGCCGAACAGCGTGCCTTGCGGCCCTTGCAGCACTTCCACGCGCTCCAGGTCCAGCACCTTCAGGTCGGGATTGGAGGATTTCAGCGTCACCGGCATGTCGTCGATGTAGACCGCCACCAGCGACGCATCCTGCACTTCGGACGGCACGATGCCGCGCACCACCAGCCCGCGCATGGTGATGTTGTTGACGCCCGGCGCCTGCTGCTGCACCGACATCGCCGGCACCAGGTTGGCGATATCGCTCAAATTGCCCTGCCCGTAGCGGGTCAGGCTTTCCGGCTTCAATACGGTGATCGCCGCCGGCACCTGCTGCACATCGACCGCGCTGGCCGAGCGGGTGGCGGTGACTTCGACGCGGTCGATTTTTTCCGTGCCCACTTCCGTCTCGGCGGCCTGCGCGGCGGCCATTGCGCCGGCCGACAGCAGCGCCAGCGCGCGATATGCTTTCACTTGCTTACCCATCTGTACCCTTCATCATGTCTCTCAGGGGCGGAGTATAGCGAGTGGCGGCTATCTTGAACACGAAGATAATCGCGTTTGTTTATCTGCCGGCCGTTGGGCGGCTCGGTGAACTAGCGTACAGCCGCCGCAGCGGCGGCGGTCCACAATGGGTTCATGGATACCTCACACCCCCGCCCCAAGCCGCCGCCAGCCGCCTACGCACTGCACCGCCAGATGAGGGCGGTGCAGCGCTGCATGGCGGCGGAGACGGTGGAGGAGTCGCTACGGGCGACGCGCTGGGCCAGCGCATGGTATCGGCTGGTGCAGCGCAAGCTGGAGCAGCTCCAGCACGCGCCCCGGTACTTGCATTAGGCGGGGACGTAGCAGCCGCCGGCGCGGCGTTCCATGGCGCTGCGGTCGAGCACGACGACGGTGCCGCGGCGGTATTCGATCATGCCCTCTTCCTGCAGCTTGCCGGCGCAGCAGGTGATGCTCTCGCGGCGCACGCCCAGCATGTTGGCGATCATTTCCTGCGTTACTTTCAATTCGTTCGACAGCGAGCGGTCCAGGCGTTCCAGCAGCCAGCGGCACAGCCGCTGTTCGATGCTGCCGTGGCGCACGCCGGCCACCGTCTGCGCCAGCTGGGCGAACAGCGCGCTGGTGTGGCGCATCAGCTGGCGGGCCAGCGCGCCGCCATCGAAGAAGGCCGAACGCAACACGGAGGCCTTGATGCGGTAGCCGTAACCGGCGCAGTGCACCACGGCCGAACAGTTGGCGCGTTCGTTCTCGTACATCGATACGCCGACCACGCCTTCGCGGCCGACCACGCCGATCTCGGCGGCGCCGCCCTCTTCGGTCACGTATTGCAGCGAGACGATGGCGTTGGTGGGGAAATAGGCGTATTCCATCTTGTCGCCGAAGTCGAACAGGTGCTTGCCGGAGGCCAGCGGCACCAGTTCCAGATGTTCAAACAGCGCGATCAGTTCTTCGCGCGACAGTGCGCGCAGCAATTCATTCTGCTGCGCGCCGGTCAGGCTGATGGCGGGAGCGGATGCCTCTGCCTGCATGGAGCGCACTACGTCTTGGGCAACGGCGGTATGAGCAGCTTGGTACATGGCGGACCTCTGATTGTTCGTTGGTAGGTCTTGCGACCTGATGAACAACACTATATCCGCGCTATGTACGGCCGATTATAGGAGCATGGACGCGCTACATGTAGGCAGTTGACAGAGGCCGCTGTGGTCCCAGTCCTACGAAAACCGCTTAAACCTTGAACTTGAAACGCGAGGCTTCCTCGATCAAGCGCTCGTCGCGGCTGCGCAGGCGGCCCGGATTGCGGCGGTGCTCCGGCTCGGACACCACGCGCTGGATCACATTCTCCGGCACGCCGCGCTGGCTGAGATAGGCGGCGGCACTGTCCGCGCCTTTCCTATCAGCAACTTCGATACCGGCTTCGACGACTTCCGCGCCGACATAGTCGGGACGGAAGGTATGGGTGGTGGACATTGCGGCCTCCGGGCGGTGAATGGTTGTGGAACACCATAGTGCGATTGTATAGCAGGCTGCGCGGTGCGCCAGCACACCAACGGACGGAAGTGGCCGCTGTGTGGGGTGCAGCACGGTGCACTATGAGCAAGGCGGCGACGATAAGCGCCTCCACGCACTATTTTTTCATACCATCATGCAAGCAACTCTCCCGGCAGCATCGCCGTCATGGCGTCAGTCCCGCACCATCAACCCCCGGCAGTTGCCCGAAATCCAGTATTGGGCGGCGGAATTCGATGTCAGCCCGGCCACGCTGATCGGCGTGGTGCGCGAAGTCGGGCGCAATCTGGACGAAGTCAGGAAGCGCCTGGCGACCTGACCCCGTCGGCGCAGCGCCGCCTACTTGGCGGGCACGGCGGCCAGCGTCTCGTGGCTGGTGGTGGTGCGCTGCGGCGCCTTGTGCACCATGGTGTAGGCGTAGTCGACGCCCATGCCGTAGGCGCCCGAGTGTTCGCGCACGATCGCCATCACGGCGTCGTAGCTGTCGCGGCGGGCCCAGTCGCGCTGCCATTCCAGCATCACCTGCTGCCACGTCACCGGCACCACGCCGGCCTGGATCATGCGCTGCATCGCGTAGTCGTGCGCCTCCTTCGAGGTGCCGCCGGAGGCGTCGGCCACCATGTAGATTTCGTAGTCGCCCTCGGCCATCGCGCACAGCGCGAAGCTGTTGTTGCACACCTCGGTCCACAGGCCGGAGACGATCACCTTCTTCTTGCCGTTGGCCTTCAACGCGTCACGCACCTTCTGGTCGTCCCAGGAGTTCATCGACGAGCGTTCCAGGATGGGCTTGCCCGGGAACACGTCCAGCAGTTCGGGATAGGTGTGGCCGGAGAATGCTTCGGTCTCGACGGTGGTGATGGTGGTCGGGATGTTGAACACCTTGGCGGCCTTGGCCAGCGCCACGGTGTTGTTCTTCAACGCCTGGCGGTCCATCGACTGCACGCCGAACGCCATCTGCGGCTGCTGGTCGATGAAGATCAGCTGGCAGTTGGTCGGCGTCAAAACTTCGAGTTTGGGGTTGTTCATGGTGGCTTCCATTTTGATGAGGTGGATACGGCGCCCGCTGCAGTCAGCGCGGCTGCGATCATCTTAGGACGCGCCGGCGGCGAAAACCACTGGCAAAATGGAGAGGCCGGACTAACCTTTTGCGGGCCGCCAGCGGCGGCGCTAGCGCTGCGGCATCTGGCGGTTGAGGAAGGCCACGGTGGCGTCCACCGTCGGCTGCAGCCACGGATCGAACAGCCAGAACGAATGCGGCGTGCCGGGCAGGACGATAGTCTGGCTGGCCGCGCCGGCGCGCGCCATCGCCTCCGCCATCGCCTCGCGGCCGACCGAGAAGCGCGGCTGCGCGCTGGCGATGAACAGCAGCGGCGGCATGCCGGCGCGCACATAGCGGATCGGCGAGGCCTCGGCCCACAGCGCGGCCTTGTCGGCGTAGCGGCCGCCGAACCAGGCGCCGGCCGCCGACGGCTGTTTCGCCGGATCGTCCTCATACTTCAGCGCGGCCTCCGCCGTGAAGTCCGACAGGCCGTCGATGTTGACGATGGCCTGCACCGCGCTCGACACGCCGCTGTCGGCGGCGCCCGGGTCGAAATGGTCCAGGTGGCCGGTGACGCCGGCCAGGCTGGCGATCTGGCCGCCCGCCGATCCGCCGGCCAGCGCGACGCGCTGCGGATCCAGATGGTATAGGCCGGCATGGACGCGCACCCAGCGCACGGCGGCGCGCACGTCGTGGATGGCGGCCGGATAAGGCGCCTCGCCGGACAAGCGGTAGCTGAGCGCGGCCGCCGCATAGCCCTGCTGCGCCAGCCGCACCGCCATCGGCGCGAACTCGGCGCGGAAGCCGGCGCGCCAGCCGCCGCCGTGCACCAGCACCACCACCGGCATGCCGCCATCGGCGCGCGCGGCCAGCGGCAGGTACAGATCGAGCTTCAGGCAACGCTGGCCGTACTGCGCATAGGTCTGGTCGGCCACGCGCCGGACGTCCACCGGCAGCGCCGCGCTGGCGATGCGTATCGACGGATAGTCGCGCAGCAGCTTGTCGTAGGTGTGCCGGGCATCGTAGGCATTGGCCGGATCCGGCGGCGGCTCCACGCAGGGCTCGGCAAACGCCGCCATCGGCGCGCACAGCAGCGCAAGGCGGAAGATATGGCTATGGCGGACGGGCATCATCCGCCGAGTATGCCACAAGCGCGCGCGGCCGCAACGCGGCAGCTGAGTGCGGGAGCGAACATACTTTCTCGCCGCCAGGCGCCACCCTAGGTCCGCAACCCCTTACAGAAAGCAGATCATGGCAAAAACAGTCGCGCAAGTCGTTATCGAAACCCTGCAGCAGGCAGGCGCCAAACATTGCTGGGGCGTGCCCGGCGATACGCTCAACCACGTCACCGACGCCATCCGCCGCAGCGAGATCGAATGGGTCCACGTGCGGCACGAGGAAGTGGGCGGCTTCGCGGCGGGCGCCGAAGCCTTCGTCAGCCAGCGGCTGACGCTGTGCGCCGGCTCCTGCGGCCCCGGCAGCCTGCACTTCGTCAACGGCCTGTTCGAGGCGCACCGCAACCGCTCGCCGGTGGTGTTGATCGCCAGCCAGATCACCCGCGACGAACTGGGCTTCGACTTCCCGCAGGAGGTCGACTACAAGCCGATCTTCGACCAGTGCAGCGTGTTCTGCCAGGAGATCCGCACCGCCGCGCAGGCACGCCGCGTGACCGCGATGGCGGCGCAGGCCGCGCTGACCCAGGGCGGCGTGGCGGTCATCATCCTGCCGGTCGACGTGTCCAGGGAAGACGCCGCCGACGAGCCGCCGTTCGCGGTGCACCTGCCGCAGCCGCGGACCCGGCCGTCCGACGACGAGCTGGCGCGCATCGCCGCGGTGCTCGACGCCGGCCGCAAGATCGCCGTCTACGCCGGCTCCGGCTGCCAGGGCGCGCACGCGCCGCTGATGGAGCTGGCCGCGCGCCTGAAGGCGCCGGTCGCCCACACCTCGCGCGCCAAGGACTTCGTCGAATACGACAACCCCTACAACGTCGGCATGACCGGCATCTTCGGCATCGACTCCGGCTACCACGCGGTGGCCGAGTGCGACACCCTGCTGCTGCTCGGCTGCGACTTCGCCTGGCGCCAGTTCTACCCGGCCCACGCGCGCATCGTCCAGATCGACATCGATCCGACCCACCTCGGCCGCCGCCATCCGGTCGAGATCGGCGCGGTGGGCGACATCGGCCACACGCTGGCCGCGCTGCTGCCGCTGCTGCGCCAGCACGACGACGGCGCCTTCCTCGACCATTGCGTCAGCCGACACGAGCGGGCCGTGGCCCGCCTCGACGAGCGCGCCACGCCCGGCGCCGACGACACCATCCGTCCGCAGTACCTGACCGCGATGATCGACAAGCACGCCGACGACGACGCCATCTTCACCGCCGACGGCGGCTCGCCGATGGTGTGGGTGCTGCGCCATACGCGCGCCAACGGCCGCCGCCGCACGCTGGTCAGCCTGACCCACGGCACCATGGCCAACGCCATGCCGCAGGCGCTGGGCGCCAAGAAAGCCTTCCCGCAGCGCCAGGTGATCTCGCTGTCGGGCGACGGCGGGCTGGCCATGCTGATGGGCGACCTGATCACGGCGGTGCAGGAAAACATCGCCATCAAGATCGCCGTCTACAACAATGGCTCGCTGGGCTTCGTCGAACTGGAGCAGAAGGTCGAAGGCTTGCTCGACGCCTACACCGACCTGAAGAACCCGGACTTCGGCCGCGTGGCCGAGGCCATCGGCATCTACGGCCAGCACGTGGCGTCGGCGGCGGCGCTGGAGGACGCGGTGCGCGCCTGGCTGGCCCATCCCGGCCCGGCGCTGCTGGACGTCAAGACCGACCGCTACGAACTGGTGATGCCGCCGGTGGTCGAGGCGGCGCAGGTGCTGGGCACCGCGCTGTACTCGGCCAAGGCCGTGCTGAGCGGCCGGGGCGGCGACGTCGTCGACCTCATCAAGGACAACTTCGTCAAGTAAGGCGTCCGCGCTGTGTGCGCTGACGCACACGCCAACACTGTTTAGAAGGCGGCCCCTAACGAACGGCCTCATGCGCTCTATAGACTGCCTTCATCTTATGGCAACCACAAGGAGTCGCATGACCTCTATCGAGCAAGCCGTCCGCTACCACGACGGCGTGGAACAACAGCAGGAAAACGAAGACGCGATGATCGACCAGATCGTCGCGTCGATGGGCCGGGTCAACCGCAGCGTCTGCGACAAGCACCGCCACGCCATGCGCGACGCCCACGCCAAGAGCCACGGCGTGCTCAAAGGCACGCTGCAAGTCTACGACGATCTGCCGGAGCAACTGCGCCAGGGCGTGTTCGCCGCCGCGGCCAGCTACCCCGCCGTCATGCGCCTGTCGACCGCGCCGGGCGACATCCACAGCGACAAGATACCGGCGCCGCGCGGCATCGCCATCAAGCTGCTGGACGTGACCGGGCCGCAGCTGGGCGCGGACCGCCAGCAGGCCGGCACGCAGGACTTTTTGCTGGTCAATCATCCGGTGATCGCCTTCGGCCACGCGGCGGCCTACCTCAAAACCCAGCAGCTGCTGGAACAGCACGCCGACGATCCGGACTTCGTGCGCCAGGCCACCGCCGCGCTGGCCCACGGCGGCAGCAAGCTGCTGCATGCGGTCGGCATCGCCAATCCCATCCTCGACACGCTGGGCGCGCCCAACAGCCACATCCTCGGCGAAACCTTCTACAGCATGGCGGCGCTGCGCTACGGCGACTACATCGCCAAGCTCTGCCTGGCGCCGCTGTCGGACCAGGTGCGCGCGCTGACCGGCGCCGCCCTGCGTTCCGGCGCCGGCGATTCCGAGCTGCGCGACCTGGTGGTGGACTTCTTCGGCCGCCACGGCGCCGAGTACGAGCTGCGCGTGCAGCTGTGCACCAGCGTCGAGCGCATGCCGGTCGAGGACGCTTCCATCCCGTGGCCGGAAGACGAATCGCCCTACCTGCCGGTGGCCAGGCTGACGATCCCGCCGCAGGACGCCTACAGCCCCGCGCGCCGCGTGTTTGCCGACGACGTGCTGTCCTTCAATCCATGGCACTGCATTGAGGCGCACCGGCCGCTGGGCTCCATCATGCGCGCCCGCCTGCGCGCCTACGAGGCGTCGTCGGCCTTCCGCCACACGATGAACCAGCAGCCCCGCATTGAAATCACCCACATCGACCAAGTCCCCAATTAAGGAAGCCCTATGAATCAAGACAACGAGATCCAACGCAAGGTCCAGGAAGTGCTCGGCGACGCGCCGCAACTGATGAAACTGGCGCTGGAGAACATGCTGCGCGAACACGATCCGGACACCGAGCCCAGCTCCGGCAGCGCCGGCCGCATCGGCAGCCAGTCGGGCCGCGTGTCCGAGCTGACGGCGATGGCGACGCTGAAGCCGGGCGGCGCCGACCGCCTGCGCCGCATCTTCAAGCTGGTCAGGGGCAACTTCGCCGGCGCGCAGAAAGTGGCGACGCTGCACGACATGCGCTTCGTCTTCTTCGACAACGACAGCAAGATCCTGTTCGCCACCACCTACGACGGCGACTGGGACACTTACATCGACGACTTCGCCACCAAGATCCCCGACCTGATGGACCTGATCTTCACCTCGGTCGAAGGCTGGCCCGGCATCAAGGATCCGGGCGTCAAGGACTTCATCGCCAGCCACCAGATCAGCGCCGACGGCTGGTACGTCGCCCACCCGAACCTGACCGTGGTCGAGACCAGGCGCCTGCTCAAGACCGACCACGCGCTGCAGCAATTCCTCGACCAGATCGCGTGAGGCCCCATGAGCATCTTCGATAAAATCAAGGCCGCCGTCACGCCGGCGCCGACGCTGGAACTGCACGACATCCAGGCCACGCTGCTGTTCGACCGGCCCGATCCCTACTTCGGCACCCATGTGCTGCTGCGCATCGACACGCCGCAAGGCGGCCGCACCCTGCTGTCGCGGCTGGCGCCGCACGTGCGCTCGGCCGCCGACGCGCGCGGCAACGACGCCGCCTGGATCGCCGTGGCCCTGAGCCACGGCGCGCTGGTGGCGCTGGAAGTGCCGGCGGCCTCGCTGGAGAGCTTCCCCGACACCTTCCGCGAAGGCATGGCGGCGCGCGCCGACCGCCTGATGGACACCGGCGCCAACGCGCCCGAGCACTGGGAAGCGCCGTACGGCAGCGGCCAGGTGCACGTCACGGTCAGCATCTTCGCGCCGGACGAGGCGTCGTGGCGGCAGGCGATGGACACCGCGCGCAGCCAGTTCGACGCCCTGCAGGGCGTCACGCTGCTGGGCAGCCACGACTTCGGCGCGCAGCCGGACAGCCGCAATCCCTTCGGCTACCGCGACAACATCAGCAACCCGGCCATCGAAGGCAGCCCGGTGCCGGCCGCGCCCAGTCCGGAGGCGGCCATCAAGGCGGGCGAGTTCATCCTCGGCTACCCGGGCGAATCGGGCGTGCCGCTGGCGATGCCCTCGCCGCCCGAACTGGGCCGCAACGGCAGCTTCGTGGTGCTGCGCAAGTACCGCGCCGACGCCGCCGCCTTCAACCGCTTCCTGCGCGACAACGCCGAGACGCCGGCGCAGCAGGAGCTGCTGGCGGCCAAGCTGGTGGGACGCTGGCGCAGCGGCGCGCCGCTGACGCTGGCGCCGGAGCGCGACGATCCGGCGCTGGGCGCCGACCGTCAGCGCAACAACGACTTCGGCTATGGCGACGACCAGGCCGGCCTGCAGGCGCCGCCCGGCTGCCACATGCGCCGCATGAACCCGCGCGACAGCAAGCTGGCCGTGCTGACCGACGTCAAGCTGCACCGCATCGCCCGCCGCAGCACCACCTTCGGTCCGCCGTGGCGCGCCGACCTGCTGGAGGACGACGGTGCCGAGCGCGGCCTGTTCTTCATCGGCCTCAGCGCGCGGGCCCACGCCACCACCGAGTTCATGCAGCAGGAATGGATCAACCACGGCAACTTCGTCGACCTCGGCAAGGAGCGCGATCCCATCGTCGGCACGCAGCCCGAGGACAGCACCTACACCATCCCGCAATGCCCGGTGCGGCGCCGCATCCACGGCATCCACAGCTTCTGCACGCTGCGCGGCGGCGAATACCTGTTCATGCCCAGCCTGTCGGCGTTGCGCTGGCTGTCGCAGGCGGATCCAGACAAGCAGGCGATCTTCAGGTAAATTGGCTGTCTCGTCCATTACCCGTCGCCCACCATGCTAGCCGGTCCCCGTTCCACGTTCTCGCTGCGCTACCTGCTGATCATGCTGACGGCGATCGGCTTGCTGCCGCTGGCGCTGCTGGGGGCGTGGAGCATCCACGCCGCCGGCGAGTTCCAGCAGCGCGAACAGGAGCGGCTGATGCTGGACCTGGCGCGCGCGCTGTCGAGCGCGGCGGACGCCGAACTGGACGGCACGGTCGCCGTGCTGACCGGGCTGGGCCGCTCGCCGGCCTTGCAGACCGGCGACCTGCACGCGTTCTACAACACCGCCAGCGCGCTGGCCAAGACCCAGTCCGAGTGGCTGGGCGTGATCCTCACCGACGACAGCGGCAAAGTCCTGTTCCGCACCATGGACCCCTGGGGCGCGCCGCCCGCGCCGCTGGCCGATCCCGCCAGCCTGCGCCAGCTGCTGGCCACGCGCCAGCCGGTGGTCGGCCATGTGGCGCGCGGCCCGCTGGGCCGGGCCGCCTTCCCGGTGCGCGTGCCCGCCGTCGACCAGGACGGCGACCTGTACACCTTGACGGCGGTGATACGGCCGGACCGCATGCTGCGCGTGATCGCGCGCCAGCAGGTGCCGGACGGCGCGGTGATCTCGATCCGCGACGGCGCGCAGCTGGCGGTGGCCCGGTCCAAAGACCAGGCCGGCACGGTCGGCGGCGCGCCCAGCCCGTCGATGGCGGCGCTGATGGCCACCGGCCCGGAAGGCTTCGGCCAGACCCGCACCATCGAAGGCGAGGAAGTCGCCACCGCCTACACCACCTTGTCGCGCTATGGCTGGTCGGTGGGGGTGGGCCGTCCCACCGCCCAGCTACGCGCCGCCGCGCGCGAGCGCCTGGGTGTCTATGGCGCCGGCATCGCCGTGTCGCTGCTGGTGTGCATCGGCCTGGCGTCGCGGCTGTCGACGCGGCTGCTGGCCACGATCAAGGCCCTGCAGCAAGGCGCCGCCGCGCTCGGTTCCGGCGTTCCCGTGGTGCTGGCGCCGTCCGGCATCACGGAAATCGCGCTGATCGGCCAGGCGCTGCAGCAGGCCGATCAGCAACGCACGGCGCAGGAACGCGAACGCCAGCAACTGCTCGACTCGCTGAACCAGGCGCTGACCGAGGCGCGCGAAGCGGGCCGCGCCAAGGACGAGTTCCTGGCCGTGCTGGGCCATGAGTTGCGCAATCCGCTCAGCCCCATCGTCACCTCGCTCGATTTGCTGGACCGCCGCAACGACCCGGCCAGCCAGAAGGAACGCGGCGTCATGCGGCGCCAGGTCAACCACCTGCGCCGCCTGGTGGACGACCTGCTCGACGTCTCGCGCATCACCTCGGGAAAACTGCAGATCGACGCCCACCCGGTGAACCTGGCCGACGTGGTGCGCCACGCGGTCGCGGCGCTGCCCGGCCACCAGGTACGGCTGTCGGCGCCGGACGCGCTGTGGGTCATGGGCGACGACAGCCGGCTCACGCAGGTGCTCAACAACCTGCTGTCGAACGCCGCCCGCTTCGGCAGCAGCGCCACCGAGGTCGAGCTGGCCGGCGACGGCGCGCACGCGCGGCTGCTGGTCAGCGACAACGGCATCGGCATGAATGACGAGTTGCTGGCGCGCGTGTTCGAACCGTTCCAGCAGGCGCCGCAGTCGCTGGCGCGGCACACGGGCGGGCTGGGCCTCGGCCTGGCCATCGTCCGCAAGATCGTCGACCTGCACGGCGGCACGGTGCACGCGCGCAGCGGCGGGGCCGACGCCGGCAGCGAGTTCGAAGTCGTGCTGCCCCTGTGCGCGCCGCCACGGCCGCAGACGGCGGCGCCCGCCGCGCCCGACGGCAACGGCCTGCGCGTGCTGCTGGTGGACGACAACGCCGACGCCGCCAGCGCCGGCGCGGCCTTGCTGGAGGCGCTGGGCCACACGGTGCAGATCGCGCACAACGCCGCCGAGGCGCTGGCGACGGCGCGGCAGCGCCTGCCGGAGGTGGCGATACTGGACATCGGCCTGCCGGACATGGACGGCTACGCGCTGGCGGCGGCGCTGCGGCAACTGGCGGACGGCGCGCCACTGCGCCTGGTCGCGCTGACCGGTTATGGACAAAAGGAAGATATCGAGCGCGCCCTCAACGGCGGCTTCGACCTGCACCTGACCAAGCCCGCCACCCTCGCCGACCTGCAGCGGGCAACGGCGCATCCGGAGTCAGCGGACGGGTAGCCACTTCGGTTTGGTATCGGTGTGCAGTTCGCGCTGCACCGGGCCGTCGTATTCGGGCTCCAGCGTGCCCAATGTGACAGCGATGCGGTCCGGCGCTTCGGTGCTGCGCCAGAACAGCGTCGAGCCGCAGATTTTGCAAAAGCCGCGCCGGCCGTGGTCGGATGAGGCGTACTCCGTCACCAGCTCGGCGCCGCGCTCGACGACGTAGCCGGCGCGGGCGACGTTGGCATACGTGCCGCTGGCGGCGCCGTGCTGCTTCTGGCACATGGTGCAGTAGCAGTGGCTGGCGTGGCTGGCCGGCCCCTGCGCCCGGTAGGCTATGCCGCCGCACAGGCAGCTGCCGTGCAGCGTGTGAACTTGATTCATGGCGTCGCTCCGTCGTCATCGATGACTGCATGATGCGCGGAACGGGCCGGCTGCGTCAATCCTGCGTCAGTTCCGTGTCTTCCGCCAGCGGCTCGCGCGGCTTGCGGCGGCGCTCCGGAAACAGGAAGCCCACCGTCTCCCCCACCGCCGAGCAGGCGGCGATCAGTTTCAGCGCCGGCATCGGCTCGGCAAACGCCACGTTCGATGCCTCGGCCAGGGTCTTTTCCGTGGTCGGCAATTCGGTGCTGAACAGGCCGTCCAGCGCCACGAAGCGCACCGACCGGATCTGCAGCTCGCGCGCGATGGTTTCCTGGCTGGCGCTGGCGACGATCACGCTGCCGCCTATGCTGAGCGTCATCGTCACCACGTCGTGCTGCCGCGAAAACGCGACTTCCGCAGTCTGCATACCGATTATCCTTCTCAAAAAAAAACTGCCTCGGGAAAGAGGCAGCAAGGGTAAGACCACATGAAGAGGCTTCAGGATTGCATCTTGCCAGTTAGAAATTACCGGCGTGTGACATTACAGCGAACGCTTGAAGAAAGCCAGCGTCTGGCGCCAGGTGTCGGCCTGGGCCCGGGCGTTCGCCTCGGGCGTGCCGCCGGTCTTGAACGGGCCGGCGTCGTACTGCGTGGTCGGACTCCAGCCGCTGCCGTTGAGCACATGGCCGGCGTCGGTGTAGACCAGGGTGACAGTGTCGCGCCCGGCGGCGGCGCGGCGCTCGGCGATGTTTTGCGCCATCATTCCCGAGGCCCACATCTGATCCTCGATGCCGCCGGCCACCAGCATCGCGCCCTTGAAGTCCTCGACGCGGATGCGCGCCGCCACGGCCGCTGCGGGATGGGCTGCGCGGCCCTTGTCCTGCGGACGGCGGTAGCGCACGTCGGCGCCGGTCTGGAAGCCGGCCATCTCCTGCAGGAACTCCAGGTTGGGCACGAAGGGCAAGGCCTGTCCGCGCCACGAGAACGACGAGCGGCGGCTGTCGGGCGGATTGACATCCGGCCCCCAGCCCTGCCACACCACGTCGGTGGCGGCAATGGCGGCCACGGCGCTGATCCACGGCATCTTGCTGGCGGCGATCAGTGCGAATTCAGCGCCCTTGGAATGGCCCAGCAGGCCGATATGCGCGGCATCGACATCGCTGCGCGCGGCCAGCCAGCTGCGGGCCTGCTCCAGCCGGTCGACCGGGATGTCGACGAAGCTGCGCGGCAGCATGGGCAGTTCGCGTTCGCTGCTGTTCCAGGCGGCCGGCGAATAGTAAGGCAAGCCCAGGACCGCGTAGCCGTGCGCAGCCAGCATGGGCGCCAGCTCGCGCACCGCGGAGCTGCCGCCTTCGGATCCTCCCAGCACGATGATGACCGGGCGCCTTGCGCTTCCCGGCAAGGCTGCGAACACTGCGCCGGGAAAGGCGTCAACGGCCTCCACCTTCACTTCCGGCAGCGTGTTGACGAACTGCATGCGGGCATGCGCCACTTCCTTGCCATCGATGCGCGCCGACAGCTGGACCACGCCGGGCACCATGCCTGCCGCCGGCGCGTCCCTGGACGGCGTCATCGACCAGAACAGGCCGCGCACATCGGCCTTGCGGTAGCTGCCGCTGCGTGGCGCGCTCTGGCCCAGATCGAGCTTGCCTTCCGCATCGCTGCGGTAGGCCGCCTCGGCGCGGTACAACACCGGCTGCGCGTCGTTCTTCATCAGCCGCTCGGCGACGATCTGGACATCGGCCCTGGGCGGCAAGCCGCTCAGCGTGATGGCGACCGGATCGCCGGTCAGGACCGGGCCGGCCGGTGCGATCGTCAAGGTTTGGGCGTGACTGGCCAGGCCGGTCCACAGCGTGGCCAGCAGGATGATGCGTTTCATATTGTTCTCCGGTTTTTAGGGTTTGTTGCTGCGGCGTACACTGATAAACAAGGCGGCCCATGCCACCAGCGCAAGCCCGGCATACAAGGCTGCCGAGCCCGGCGCATCGCGCCACATGAAGTAGACCAGGCGGCCATGGGCGTAAATGAAGGTGCAGGGCATGAGGCTGAAGAAGATGCCAAGGCCGATCAGCGTGCCGCGCAGCGCCACTTGCGAGCGGACCCGCTTGATGGTGCGCACGCCGTCCGTCGGCGCCGCGCTGCCGGGCAACTTGGGCGAGGCCGCCATGGCCTCGCGCATGGTGGCTGCGAACCCGGGATGGGCGGCCAGATAAGCTTCAACGGTGGCCCGCGTGGCCTCGCTCGCATCGCCGGAATAGTACAGCGGCAGTAGATCGACAATGATGTCTTCATGAAGATCGGTCATGATGCTTCCTTCGTAATCTGGAGTAATTTGAGTCGCGCCCGGAACACCTTCACCTTGGCCGAGGACAGCGAGATGCCCAGCGCGCGGGCGATGTCTTCGTAAGGCACCTCGTCCTCCGCCCGCATCAGCACGGCGGCGCGGTCGATTTCAGGCAATTGCTGCAGGGCGTACAGCGTATGCTGCAATTCCCGCGCCGCCATCAGCGACTGTTCGGGGCCCGGCGCCATGTCGCGGTAGACGTCCTCCAGCTCGGTATGCCGCTGATGGCGATACCATTCCTTCAGATACAGCCGCCGCGCAATCGTGCACAGATAGCCTTGCACGGTCTCCATGCCGATCGGGCTGGACGACATCATCGCCCGCACAAAGGTTTCAGCGACCAGGTCGTTGGCCAGATGCCTGTCGCCGCACAGCCCCAGTGAGAAGCGGTAGACGACGGTTGCGTGCTGCTGATAAAGAGCCTGGATCGCTTGCATGGATGGGTTTGCGTGTTTGCCTATGTAGAATATCTTTGGCGACGCAAGAAGTTACAGGCGATGTGAAAAATAATTTCCATGCAAGGGTCAGGGGCGCGCGGCGGCGGGCAGGTGCACCGTGAAGGCGGCGCCGCCGGCCGGCAAATTGGCGGCTTCGATGCGGCCGCCGTGGCCCTGGACGATAGCCTGCGTCAGCGCCAGCCCGAGGCCGACGCCGGCCACCGCGCCGGAACGCGCCGAGGCGCCGCGGTAGAAGCGCTCGAACAAATGCGGCAAGTCGTCGACACTGATGCCGGGGCCGCTGTCGATGATGCGCAGGCAGGCGCGGTCGCCGTCGCGGCGGATGTCGATGCCGACGGCGCCGCCGGACGGCGTGAACTTGATGGCGTTTTCCAGCAGGTTGACCACGATCAGCGTGGCCGCGCCATCGCCGATGGCCGCGAACACAGGCTCCGCGCCAGCCTGCAACGATAGTCCCACGCCGCGCTGCTGCGCCATCGCCCGCGCACGCTCGATGGCGGCGGCGGCGATGTCGTCCAGCGCGCTGCTGGCCGCGCCGTCGCGGTCCTGGCCGGCGTCGTAGCGGGCCAGCGCCAGCAGTTCTTCCACCAGCAAGGTCAGGCGCTCCACCTCTTCCATGCAGGAGCGCAGCGTGTCAACGTACTCGGCCGTGTCGCGCGGCCGGCGCAGCGTGATCTCGATTTCGGTGCGCAGGCGCGACAGCGGAGAGCGCAGTTCGTGCGAGGCGTCCGACGTGAAGCGGCGCTGCATCTGGAAGCTCTGGTCGATGCGGCCCAGCATATCGTTGAGCGTGTCGACCAGGCGGCCGATTTCGTCGCGGGTGCCGGGATGGGGCAGGCGTTTGTCGAGGTCGGCCTCGCCGATGCGCTGCGCCTGGCGCACGATGTCGTCGATGGCGCGGAACACCCAGCGCGTGATCGAGGCGCTGGCCACGATCAGCGCCACCAGCAGCACCAGCGCCATGCCGAGGAACATGCGGCTGGCCGAGGCGATCACGTGGCGCACGTCGTCCAGCGAACCGGCCACCTGCACCGCGTAGCGCAAGGGCTGGCCCGGCACCGGCAGCGAGACGATGCGCACCGGCTCCTCGGCGAAATGGTCGAGCGTCTGGAACACGGTGTCACCGGCGGCCATGCGCGCCATCAGCGCCGGTGTCGCCGGCAGGTTGGCCGCGCCCAGGTTGGCGCTGCGGGCCAGCACCCGGCCTTGCGCGTCGACGATCTGCACCCAGCGGTCCAGCCGCGCCAGCGACGGCGGCGCCGAGCCTTGTTCGGCGTCGTGTACCTTGGGCTGCTGCCCGGGCGCGGCGCGCAGCATGGCCGATTCGGTTTCCGCCAGCGCCAGCAAGGCGCCGTCCAGCTGTTCGTTGACCGCGTCCGACAGGCTCAGATAGCCGGCGATGGCCGCCACCGCCAGCACCGAGACGATGACGGCGGTCTGCACCAACGCCAGCCGGCGCCGGAAGTTAAGCGTCATCATCGGCGGCCTCCGCCAGACGGAAACCCTGGCCACGTACGGTGTGGATCAGGCGCGGCCAGCCTTGCGGATCGATCTTGCGGCGCAGGTTGCGCATGTGGGCGTCCATCAGGTTGTCGAGCGCGATCAGGTCGGCGGTCCAGATGCGCTCGGCCAGTTGCTGGCGGCTGACCACGTGGCCGGCCTGGCGCATCAACAGTTCGAGGATGGCGTATTCCTTGGGCGTCAGGTCCAGCACGTGGCCTGCCCGCTTGACCACGTGGCTGTGCGGCTCCAGCGTCAGGTCGGCCACCGTCAACAGCGGCGGCTGGGTCAGCGTCGAGCGGCGCAGCAGCGCGCGGATGCGGGCCAGCAGTTCGTCGAAGGCGAAGGGTTTGGTCAGGTAATCGTCGGCGCCGGTGTCGAGGCCGGCGATGCGGTCGCCCAGGCCGTCGCGTGCGGTCAGCATCAGGATGGGCGTGGTCAGTCCGCGTGCGCGCAGCTCGCCGCATAGCGTGATGCCGTCCTTGGCCGGCAGCATCCAGTCCAGCACGATCAGATCGTAGTTGCCAGTGAGCGCGGCCGGTTCGCCCTCTTCCGCGCTGTGCACGGCGTCGACGGCGAAGTCTTCCTCCTGCAAGCCGCGCTTGAGCAGGCGGGCCGCCTTCTGGTCATCTTCGATCAGCAATATCTTGGTCATGGCTGCATTTTAACGCTGCCCGGCCGTCATGGATGTTTCCTGAAGGAAGATTCAGGATCGCCCGGCTTGCTTCTCTGTAGACTTCGGCCCATTCCTCTTACCCATGGACGACACAGGCGCATTCCGGCGTCGTGGACTCCTTTCGCCTTCAGGAAACGCCATGATGAATATCGACCCACGTTTGCAGCGGCCCTTGCTGCTTTCCTTCCTGTGCGCAGCGCTGAGCGGCTGCGGCCATCCCGTCGACACCGGCACCGCGCCGGCCAGCGCCGTGGTGCGCAAGGGCGCGGCGCTGAGCGTGCCGGCCGGCTCGCCGCTGCGGCAATCGCTGCAACTTGCCACCGTCGAAGAGCACGACGTGGCGCGCGCCATCCCGGTGCCGGCCGTGGTGGAAGCCGATCCGGCGCGGCTGGTGCGCGTGGTGCCGCCGGTGTCCGGCCGCATCGGCCAGCTGCTCAAGCACCTGGGCGACACGGTCAAGGCCGGCGATGCGCTGTTCACCATGGATGCGGCCGACGTGGCGGCGGCCTACAGCGATAACGGCAAAGCCCAGGCCGGCCTGACGCTGGCCCGCCATAACCTGGAACGCCAGAAGGAATTGCGCGCCGCCGACATTTCGGCCCGCAAGGATCTGGAGCAGGCCGAGAGCGACTACGCCCAGGCCCTCAGCGAAAGCGAACGCAGCAAGGCGCGCCTGGCGCAACTGGGCGCAGGCAACGGCGCGGGTGGCGCGGGCCGCCTGGTCACACTGCGCTCCCCGCTGTCCGGCCATGTGATCGAATTGAACGGCGGCCAGGGCGGCTTCTGGAACGACACCAACGCCCCGGTGATGGTGGTGGCCGACCTGTCGACCGTGTGGCTGAGCGCCAGCGTGCAGGAGAAGGACCTGGCCGCCGTCTTCGCCGGCCAGACCGCCGACATCGAACTGAACGCCTATCCCGGCAAGCACATCGCGGGCAAGGTCGGCTACGTCAGCGAGGTGCTGGACCCGGACACCCGCACCGTCAAGGTCCGCGTGGCCGTGGACAACCGCAACGGCCGCCTGAAGCCGGGCATGTTCGCCCGCGCCATCTTCAGCGCCGCGCCGCACCGTGGCGTGGTCGTGCCCGCCTCCGCGCTGGTGCAGAACGGCACGCAGACCCAGGTCTACGTCGAGACCGCCGCCTGGACCTTCGAGGCCCGCACCGTCGCCACCGGCATCCACAGCGGCGACCAGGTGGAAATCGTCACCGGCCTCAAAGCCGGCGCCCGCATCGTCGCCAAGGAAGGAGTACTGCTCAATGATTGACCGCCTGATTGCCATCTGCTTCCAGCGGCGCGGCATCGCGTGGCTGGTGTTCCTGCTGGTCGCGCTGTACGGCGTGTTCTGCTGGAACCAGCTGCCGCTTGAAGCCTATCCCGACATCGCCGACACCAGCTCGCAGGTGGTCACGCAAGTGCCCGGACTGGCCGCGGAGGAAGTCGAGGCGCAGATCACCATCCCGCTCGAACGCGAGATCATGGGCACGCCCGGCATGCACGTGATGCGCTCGAAGAGCACCTTCGGCCTGTCGCTGATCACCGTGGTGTTCCGCGACGGCGTGGAAGACTACTGGTCGCGCCAGCGCCTGCAGGAGCGCATCGCCGGCGTGGCCCTGCCCTACGGCGCCCAGCCCGGCCTCGATCCGCTGACCTCGCCCATCGGCGAGATCTACCGCTACACGCTGGAATCGAAGACCCGCTCGCTGCGCGAACTGTCCGAGCTGCAATTCTGGAAAGTGATCCCGCGCCTGAAGCAGGTGGCCGGCATCGCCGACGTCGGCAATTTCGGCGGCCTGACCACGCAATTCCTGCTGGAGTTCGATCCGGCCAGGCTGAGCAAGTACAAGCTGTCGCTCAAGCAGATCACCGACGCCATCGGCGCCAACAACGCCAGCGCCGGCGGCAGCATCCTCACGCGCGGCCAGCAAGGCTTCGTGGTGCGCGGCGTCGGCCTGATACGCGACCTGGACGACCTGGGCAACGTGGTCGTCACGCAGAAAGACGGCGTGCCGGTGCTGGTCAAGGACCTGGGCGAAGTGCGGCTGGGCAGCAAGGAGCGCCACGGCATCCTCGGCAAGGACAACAACCCGGACACCATCGAAGGCATCGTGCTGCTGCTCAAGGGAGAGAATCCGTCGCAGGTGCTGAAAGGCGTGCATGAAGCCGTGCAGGAGCTGAACGACCACGTCCTGCCCAAGGACGTGAAGATCGTGCCCTATCTCGACCGTACCGGCCTGGTCGACGCCACGCTGCACACCATCGGCAAGACGCTGGTCGAAGGCATGCTGCTGGTGACGCTGGTGCTGCTGCTGTTCCTGGGCAGCCCGCGCGCGGCGGCCATCGTCGCCGTGACCATCCCGATGGCGCTGTTGACGGCTTTCATCTTCATGCACCACTTCCATATTCCGGCCAACCTGCTGTCGCTGGGGGCGATCGACTTCGGCATCGTGGTGGACGGCGCCATTGTGGTGATGGAAAACATCCTGCGCAAATACGAGGAAAACCACGGCGCCCCGCTGCGCGCACGCGATGTGATGCAGGCCACGCTGCAAGTGAGCAAGCCCATCTTCTTCGGCATGATCGTCATCATCACCGCCTACCTGCCGCTGTTCACCTTCCAGCGCATCGAGTACAAGCTGTTCTCGCCGATGGCGTTCGCAATCGGCTTCGCGCTGTTCGGCGCGCTGGTGGTGTCGCTGACGCTGATACCGGGGCTGGCCTACCAGGCCTACCGCAAGCCGCGCAAGGTGTTCAACAATCCGGTGCTGGTCAAGGCCAAGGAACTGTACGAGCCGCTGCTGGCGGCCGTGGTCGGCAAGTCGCGCGTGACGCTGGCGGCGTTCGCGCTGGCCTTCGCCGCCGTGTGCGTGCTGGGCGCCACCATCGGCCGCGACTTCCTGCCCTATCTGGACGAAGGCTCGATCTGGCTGCAAGTGACGCTGCCGCCGGGCATCTCGCTGGACAAGGCGGCGCAGATGTCGGACAGCCTGCGCAGCGCGGCGCTGGAGTTCAAGGAAGTGGCGACCATCGTCACGCAGCTGGGCCGCAACGACGAGGGCACCGATCCGTGGACGCCGTCGCACATCGAGGTCAGCGTGACCTTGCATCCCTACGATACGTGGACATCCGGGCTGAGCAAGCAGGAGCTGATCGGGAAGATGGGCCAGCGCTTCGCCAAACTACCCGGCACGCGGGTCGGCTTCACGCAGCCGATGATAGACGGCGTGCTCGACAAGCTGGCCGGCGCCCACAGCGACCTGGTGGTGAAAATCTACGGCAGCGACTTCAAGGAAACCCGCCGCATCGCCGCCGATGTCGAGCGCACCCTGTCGGCCGTGCCCGGCGCGGAAAGCGTCATCATCGACCAGGAACCGCCGCTGCCGCAGGTGCGCATCGAGGTCGACCGCGCCGCTGCCGCCCGCTACGGCATCAACGCCGCCGATGTTGCCGACCTGATCGGCACCGGCATCGGCGGCAAGCCGATGTCGCAGGTGTTCATCGACGACCGCCAGTACGACATCGGCGTGCGCTTCAACGATGCGTCGCGCAGCAATCCCGACACCATCGGCGACCTGCTGCTGACCTCGGCCACGGGGGCGCGCATTCCGCTGGCCCAGGTGGCGACGATACGGCTGGACGATGGCGAAAGCACCATCACCCGCGAGATGGGCAGGCGCCACCTGACCGTGCGCCTGGACCTGCGCGGCCGCGACCTGGCCTCCTTTCTCGACGACGCCAAGGCGCAGATCGAGAACAAGGTTCAGTACGACCACAGCCGCATCCAGCTGGCCTGGGGCGGACAGTTCGAAAACCAGCAGCGGGCGCAGGCGCGCCTGGCGCTGATCATGCCGATGGTGGTGGCGCTGATGTTCGTGCTGCTGTTCGCGCAGTTCAAGAACCTGCGCCAGCCGGCCATGATCCTGGCGGCCGTGCCGCTGGGCGCGCTCGGAGGCCTGGTCGCCCTGCACCTGCGCGGCATGACGCTCAATGTGTCGAGCGCGGTCGGCTTCATCGCGCTGTTCGGCGTGGCGGTGATGGACGGCATCCTGATGGTGTCCAACCTGAACCAGTTGCGGGCCGAGGGCAAGCTGTCGCTGAAGGATGCGGTGCTGAAAGGCGCATACAGCCGCTTCCGTCCGGTGCTGATGACGGCCAGTGTGGCCGCGCTGGGCCTGCTGCCGGCGGCGCTGGCCCATGGCCTGGGCAGCGACGTGCAGCGTCCGCTGGCGACCGTGGTGGTCGGCGGCCTGATCACGGCGACCGGCCTGACCTTGGTGTGGCTGCCGGCGCTGTACTACCTGGTCGAACGCTATATCGAAAACAAACCCAAGCCGGCCGACGATGGCCCGGCTCAAGTGGAGCATGCTCATGACATTTAAACTCAACCCTTTGTGCGCGCTGGTATCGCTGGCCCTGTGCGCCGCCGCCCCGCCCGCCGCCGCGCAGGTGACGTTCCGCGACTATGCATCCGCCGTGGCGAAATACAGCCTGGACTTGCAGATGCAGCGCGAGAACGTGAGCAGCGCGCAGGCCGGCATATCGATCGCCGGTGTGCGGCCCGATCCGGTGCTGACGGCGGGCATAGACTCGAAGGAACTGTCCATCGCCAACAAGCCGAACGCGTCCACCGCGATGACGATGGGCGTGGCGCTAACCATCGAAACGGCAGGCAAGCGGGCGCAGCGCATCCGCGTGGCGCAGTCGACGGTCAAGCTCGGCGAGGCGACGCTGGAAGGCGGCCGCCGCCAGCTGTACGCCGACGCCGCGTCGGCCTACGCCGAATCCTGCCGCGCCCGCAATGCGCTGGAGCGTCAGGAGGCGACGCTGCGGGCGCTGGGCGAGATCGTCAGCGCCAACCATGTGCGGCGCAAGGTCGGCGATATCGGCGGGTTGGAGCTGGCGCAATCGCAGGTCGAGCATGACCGTTTCGAAGCCGAGGTGGCGACGGCGCGTGCGCAGGTACAGACGGCGGCCGAATCGCTGTCGATACCGCTGGGCCGGCGTTACAGCGAGGTGTTCGGCAACGCGGCGCTGGCTTGCGATACGCCGGCCGTCAACGGCCTGGACGATGTGGAGCAGCTGGTGCGGCAGGCGCAGGATGAGCGCGACGACATCCGCATCGCCCATGCGGCGCTGGATGCGGCGCGCTCGTCGGCTGATCTGGCGCAGGCCAACCGCTGGGTCGATCCGGTGGTCAATGTCAGCTTGAAGAACACGCCGGCAGTGCGGCCGATGCTGGATGCGGGCGGCGCCGTGAGCAACTCGCCGACGCAGCGCTCGCTGAGCCTGGGCTTGACGGTGTCCGTGCCGATTCCGCTGTCACGCACGCAGCGTGGCGAAGTGCTGCAAGCGCAATCGGCGGTGACGCAGGCGACGCTGGCCTTGCGCTCGGCCGAGCTGAAGGCGCAGACCGATGTGCGGCGCGTTTATGCGCAGTTCCGTGCGGCACAGGCCAACGAGCAGCGCTATCGCGACTCGGTGCTGGTGCACGCGGACAAGGTGGCCGAGGGCATGCGCCTGTCGTATAAAAAAGGCGCGGCGTCGCTGCTGGAATTATTGTCGGCGCAGCGCTCGGCCGATGAAGTCTATCTCGCCTGGCTGCAGGCGACGGCGGACCTGGCGACGGCCACGGTGCAGTTGCAGCTCGCGGCCGGCGCCAGTCCGGATTGAGCGCGCCTTAGTTGGCGGCAGGCTTGGGCTTGAGCATCATGCGAAAGGCTTGCAGTGCTGCGGGCTGGTAGATGGTCGCATGGGTTTCGGCGGGCATCTGCTGGTAGTGCCATTGCAGGCCGGCCGGCGCGCGGGTGGTCAGCAGGGCCGACAGCTGTTCCGCGCCCTTGACGATGCCGGCGTTGCTGCTGCTGGCGAAGTACAGGGTCTGCGGCTTGGTTGAGCGTTTGTCCAGCAGCTGTGGGGCTTCGGCGAGCAGCTTGCTGTCGTTCCACCACAGGCTGGGGTCGGCGGCGACGTAGTGGTCGAACAGTTGCGGTTCGCGCAGGAAGGTCTCGACCACGAACAGGCCGGCGAGCGATTCGCCGACGACGGCGGTTTCGCCGGTGGTGCGGTAGCGCTGCTTCACTTCCGGCATCAGCTCTTCCCTGATGAAGCGGCGGAACTGCGCCGAGCCGCCGACCACCGGGGCGATCTTCTTGTCTTCGGCGTTGTCGGTGGGGCCGGTCATGTCGCGGCGGCGCTGGGTGTTTTCTATGCCGACCAGCATGAACGGGCGCATGGTGCCGTTGTCGACCGATACTTGAAGCAGGCCGGCGATGTGCAAGAAATCTTCGCGCAGGCCGCCATCGGGCATGTAGAGCACAGGCAGCGGCGCATCGGTCGGCAAGGCGTAGCCGCGCGACATGTAGACATTGATGTGCCGCGTTTCCGCCAGCACCTTAGATTCGATGTTGAAGCTTTCGCCGATCACCAGCGGCGTGGCGGCAGCGATGGCCGGGGCGGCCTGCAAAGGCCCGGCGATACAAGCGCCCAGCAGCGACGCCGCCAGACACAAACTTCCGTGGAACTTATTGAACATAACGATATGCTTCATTTCCGCCCTTCGCGTTGTTGTCGAGTGAGCGGGAGTCTGGCGTAAAGAGGTGGTGCTGGTCAAGCTATCTCACACTGACCGATAGTGCCGTTCAAGTTGCCGGGGTTATCCTTGTCAAGGAATTCAACTTCTTCTCGGCTTTCTTGTCGCCCTGGGCGGCCGATTGCTTGAGTAGTGCGACGGCTGCGGCCGCATCTCCCGGCTTGTCGCGTTCGAGCCGCATAATAGCAGCGTTGAAGGCAGCAATAGGACTATTCAACGCCGCGCCCTCGTCGTACGATTTCAGCGCGCCGTCGGGGCAGAGCATGAAAACATCCTTCGCAATACCTACTCGCAGCAAGCCGGCCGCGTCATGCATTTTGATGAACTCAGCTTCCAGATCTACCTCCCAACCCGGAACCAGCGAGGCCATAACTTGGTCATTCTGGCCTACCCAGTAAGGCCCGCTGACCCTGCCAGTGAAAGCTTGGCGCGTCGTGTGCAGTGCGCCCATCTGAGAAATCCACACGAACCCATCCTGTCCGATAACTGGCAGGCCACCCAGTGCGTCCGACAGTTTCTGAGCCAGGGACTTGGATTGCGGATCAGGCGCGATTCCGCTCCACGATGCAACTAGTATCACGCGCTCGATCTTGCTTCCTTGCTGCCGCACCTTGGCCGCCACCTCTTCAATCTCAAGAATGTGATAGTCCCCGTCATATAAGTGCCATGGGCTGCTATGGGTGGCAATTGACAGTGTTGTGGGGCCGTCGTCTGGCTTCGCATTCATGTATTTATGCAAAGCTTCATCCGCGCGGACACAATGACTGCTGGCTGGGAAACATTGTTTGATCGCGACGAACCCCTGCAATTGCATCGGGGTAGAACAATCCGCTTGTGCTCCGCAGCAAGAGGCAAGAATGATCAAGAATGCGAAGAGTTTCATCGAGAGAGTCAAATCAAATAATTCGATTTACACCGCGAATGTTATCGGTGTATTAGTAGCGGATGAGCTCAATTATTGCGTGGCCGCTTCTGGCCGCTATCGGCCTTCAGTCGCGTGCCGTTTAGTGGCGACTACCGTCGGAGTCTGCGCATCCATGAACATATAGCGTGCTAATGTTTTCATTTGCCACCCTCAGATTAAGGCGCGCTCCCGGCCGATAGCGATCAAATCTCACTCTGAGCACGATAATACGCGACCAAAGCATTTGCATGCCCATGACCAAGTTTATAGTCTTCTTTAAGCGTCGCTACGATTTCCATATGCTTCTTATCTTTCAAAGAGCCTACGATGTCTAACCAGTGATTTATCGGTTTTCCATAGGTCTTCTCAATAGACGGAAAGTAAGATGCTGGGCCTTTTACTTTTTCCTCTGTTTTCATATGTGCTCCTTGATAGCTGCAATATTGAATTAAGCGGCAGAGAACTGCGCAGAGTCCGCAACCTGCCACACGCCTTTCACCCGCCCCTGCTAGTCCACACCCCAAACATGCGAGAAGCGCACCAGCACCGGCGGGCTGTCTTCGGTTTTGATGATGCGATAGTGGCCTAGCGCCACGCCCCTATCGCCGCCATCGACAAAGCTGTCTGGAAACGCGCCAAACGTATGTACGTGAGCGAGCAGTTTTGGCAGGTTTGTAGAGTCGCCTGCGCTCTCGTCCAGAACCCCGCTCATCGGACGCCTTTCTGAAAAATGCCTATTTTGTCACAAATACATGCTTGACAAGTTCTGACGTCTCGCCAATACTATACCTTATGGTTAACTATAACGATCCTCACCTGGACCTGATCTTCGCCGCGCTCTCCGACGCCACGCGGCGCGGGGTGCTGGCGCAGTTGGGCGACGGCAGTCAAACCGTCACCGAGCTGGCGCAGCAGTATGAGATGTCCCTGCCCGGCTTCATGAAACACCTGGCGGTGCTGGAAACGGCCGGCCTGATCGCTCGCTCCAAGGAAGGCCGCGTGGTGCGCTGCGAACTCGACGCCGCGCCCATGCAGGATGCCGCAGCCTGGATCGCCCACTACCAGCGCTTCTGGACCGACCAGCTCGATTCGCTGGGTCGCTATCTCTACCACCAAGAGGAAATCGCATCATGCCCAACACCGAGCAGCCCGCCCAAGTCAGCATCCGCCGTACCTACCCCGTCGCCCCCGAAAAAGTCTGGCGCGCGTGGACCGACCCGCAAGCGCTGAGCCAGTGGTTCGGTCCCGGCCAGGCCAGCCTGACCAAGGCCGAGATCGACCTGCGCGTAGGCGGCCAGTACCACCTCGCCTTCGCCGGCCCCGATGGCGGCCTGAACCAGATGACCGGCGTCTATCAGGAAGTGCAGCCGTACACGCGGCTGGTGTTCACGTGGGCCTGGCACAGCACGCCGGAACGGGTGTCGCGCGTCAGCATCGAACTCACGCCGGTGGCGGAAGGTACGGAGCTCAGCTTCGTGCATGACCGCTTCTTCGACGAACAGGCGCGCATCAACCACGAGCGCGGCTGGGCCCTTTTCTTTAGCAGTCTTGATCGTCTACTTACAGGAGGTTCGCTATGAAATACCAGGGAAGCTGCCATTGCGGCAATGTGAAATTCGAGGCCGAGGGCGAGATCACGTCGGCCATGTCATGCAACTGCTCGATGTGCCAGCGCAAGGGCACGCTGATGTGGTTCGTGCCGCGTCCATCCATGCACCTGCTCACGCCGGACGCCAACGCCAGCACCTATCTGTTCAACAAACACCTGATCAAGCACCGCTTCTGCCCTACCTGCGGCATTTCGCCCTACAGCGAGGGCGTGGCGCCCAACGGCGACGCCATGGCTGCGATCAATATCCGTTGCATCGAGGGCATAGACCTGGAGTCCATCCCCGTCACGCACTACGACGGTCGAGCGATCTGACGAACGCTGTGGCCTGGTGCGCGGAGATGCCGTCGCGCTGGTCCGCGAACAACGCTGCTGCGGCGTCGGCCACCATGAATTCGGGACGCGTCTCCGGCCCCGTCAGATGGATCTTGCCGTGCAGGCCCAACGAACCGGGACGGGTCGGGACATCGTTGGCCAGCAAGCCGTCCAGCGGCGGCTCATCCAGTTGTGTATCGCTGTCCCACAGCGCGTAGATCCGGTCGAACACATCGCGCCGGACTTCCATCCACACGCCGAGCCTGTAGTCGAGCGGACGGCCGATCACCGTCAACGGCAGCAGGCCGCGCACGAAGTAGCGGTGGCTGTCGTCGCTGTCGCCCCATATCGCGCACAGGTCTTCGCTCTCGCGGCAGCGGGCTTCCCGCTCGGCATCCGACAGCGCCACGATCGCATCGGGGCGCCTGAAAACGAGTTCGACTTCATCCAGCGTATGCAGTTCGCCACACTCCGAACAGGCTATCGGGTCCGACATGTTTTTCCTTTTTACCGAGGTTTGCTTTTAATATAACATGCTAGCAAACTTACGGAGGCTGATGCATGAAGCGCTGGTCCATTCCTTATGCCGTACTCGTGGGCGGCGCCATTGCCGGCGCGCTCGATATCACGTTCGCGATTTCCTTTGCCGTCTATAACGGGCTGACGCCGGAGCGCCTGCTGCAAATCGTGGCCAGCGGGCTGCTGGGCAGCGCGGCCTTCAACGGCGGCGCGCTGACTGCGGCGGTCGGATTGCTGTGCCACTTCGCGCTCAGCTTCGTTTGGATGGCGCTGTTCCTGCTGGCGGCCCGGCGCGTGCCGGCGCTGACGGCCAGGCCGCTGCTGTCGGCAGCCTTGTTCGGAGCCCTGGTGTTCCTGGCGATGCGGCTGGTGGTGTTGCCGCTGTCGGCCTTCCCCCGCCCTGTCACGTTCCAGCCTTTGTCCACGGTGCTGGACCTGCTGTCCCATATATTCCTGTTCGGCCTGCCGATTGTGTGGGCGACGCGCAAGGCGCTGGGAGGCGGCGCGCATGACGCGAGTGAAATGCTGTTCTCCTACGGCACACTGCAACAGCCCGATGTCCAGAAGGCGACCTTTGGCCGCCTGCTCTCCGGCCGCCCGGACAGTTTGCCCGCCTATCAGCTGGCCATGCTGGCGATCGACGATCCGGCGGTGGTCGAGACCAGCGGCAAGACACATCACCCCATCGTCTCGCACACCGGCTCGCCCGCCGACACGGTCGCGGGCTCGGTGCTGGCGATCACCGCCGAGGAGTTGCGGAATTCGGACCGCTACGAAGTGGCAGCCTACCGCCGCCAGCGCGTCAGGCTGGCTTCGGGCACGCTGGCCTGGGCCTACGTGGATGCGCGGGATGCGCCCACCAGCACCACGCAATAAAAAGGGGCAGCCAAATCGGCTGCCCCTTTTAGTTTGCGTAAGCTACGCTACGATCAAACCGCGTCGATTGCCGCGTTGAAGGTAACGCTTGGACGCATGACCGCTTCGGTCTTGGCTGGATCCGGGTAGTAGTAACCACCGATATCCGTTGCCTTGCCCTGGGCCGCGTTCAGCTCGGCGACGATCTTGGCTTCGTTATCGGCCAGGTTCTTCGCCAGCGGCGCGAAGTAGGCTTTCAGTTCAGCGTCGTCGTTCTGCGCAGCCAGCGCCTGTGCCCAGTACAGCGACAGGTAGAAATGGCTGCCACGGTTGTCCAGCTCGCCGGTGCGCGGCGATGGCGACTTGTTGTTGTCCAGCAGCTTGCCGGTGGCTTCGTCCAGCGTCTTGGCCAGCAGCTTGGCTTTGGCGTTGCCGGTCTTGATGCCCATGTCTTCCAGCGATACCGCCAGCGCCAGGAACTCGCCCAGCGAATCCCAACGCAGGTGGTTCTCTTCCACCAGCTGCTTGACGTGCTTGGGTGCCGAACCGCCGGCGCCGGTTTCGTACATGCCGCCGCCCGCCATCAGCGGAACGATGGACAGCATCTTGGCGCTGGTGCCCAGTTCCAGGATCGGGAACAGGTCGGTCAGGTAGTCGCGCAGGATGTTGCCGGTCACGGAGATGGTGTCCAGGCCGCGCGATGCGCGTTCCAGCGTGTAGCGCATGGCGCGCACTTGCGACATGATCTGGATGTCCAGGCCCTTGGTGTCGTGGTCCTTCAGGTATACCTGGACCTTCTTGATGACTTCGTTCTCGTGCGGACGGTACGGGTCCAGCCAGAACACGGCAGGCATGCCGGAGTTGCGGGCGCGGGTGACGGCCAGCTTGACCCAGTCGCGGATCGGTGCGTCCTTGACCTGGCACATGCGCCAGATGTCGCCCGCTTCCACTACCTGGGTCAGCAGCACTTCGCCGGTGGCCAGGTCGGTGATGTTGGCGACGCCGCCTTCAGCGACTTCGAAGGTCTTGTCGTGCGAGCCGTATTCCTCGGCTTGCTGAGCCATCAGGCCGACGTTAGGCACGGTGCCCATGGTCTTGGGATCGAAGTTGCCATGCCATTTGCAGAAATTGATCATCTCCTGGTAGATGCGGGCGAAAGTCGATTCCGGCATGACAGCCTTGACGTCTTTCGGACGGCCGTCGGCGCCCCACATTTTGCCGCCGATGCGTATCATGGCAGGCATCGATGCGTCGACGATGATGTCGTTCGGCGAGTGGAAATTGGTGATGCCCTTGGCCGAGTCGACCATGGCCAGTTCCGGACGGTGTTCGTGGCAGGCGTGCAGGTCCTTGAGGACTTCGTCCTTTTTGGAGGCCGGCAGGGTTTCGATTTTCTCGTACAGGTTGGCCATGCCGTTGTTGACGTTCACGCCCAGTTCATCGAACAGCGCGGCGTGCTTGGCGAAGGCTTCCTTGTAGAAGATGCGGACGCAGTGGCCGAACACGATCGGGTGCGACACCTTCATCATGGTCGCCTTGACGTGCAGCGAGAACATCACGCCGGTCTTGAAGGCGTCGTCGATTTCCTTCTCGTAGAACTCCAGCAGCGCTTTTTTGCTCATGAACATGCTGTCGATGATTTCGCCGGCTTGCAGCGAAACTTTCGGTTTCAGCACGATGGTCTTGCCCGAGTCGGTGATCAGTTCCATCTTGACATCGCGCGCCTGGGTCAGCGTCAGCGATTTTTCGCCATGGTAGAAGTCGCCGTGGTGCATGTGCGAGACGTGGGTGCGGGAAGCCTGGCTCCACTCGCCCATCGAATGCGGGTTCTTGCGGGCGAACTCTTTGACGGCCTTGGGCGCGCGGCGGTCCGAGTTACCTTCGCGCAGGACCGGGTTGACGGCGCTGCCGATGCACTTGCCGTAGCGGGCCTTGAGCGCCTTGTCTTCGTCGCTTTTCGCGTCTTCCGGGTAGTCCGGCAGCTTGTAGCCGCGGCTTTGCAGCTCGCGCACGCAGGCGACCAGCTGCGAAACCGATGCCGAAATATTCGGCAGCTTGATGATGTTGGTGTCCGCGAGCTGGGTCAGTGCGCCCAGTTCGGCCAGGGTATTTGGCACTTTTTGCTCGTCGGTCAGGTATTCGGGGAACTCGGCCAGCACCCGTGCCGCCACCGAAATATCGCTGGAGGTCACGTCTACGCCAGCCGACGCGGCGAATTTGCGGACGATAGGCAGCAGCGAATAGGTCGCCAGCATAGGCGCTTCATCGGTCAGCGTGTAGATGATTTTAGTTTTCTGTGTTGCCATGTTCATTCCATGTCATGCGGGCGATACCCGCCGATTGAATTTCTCCGTTTCGGGATGTAAGACGGTTTGTCGTAATCCGGCAACGGGCCCAAACAGCATTTTAGACCTGTTGGCCGCCCCTGCACAGGGGCGGATTCTGCGTAGGAGGCCATTTGGGCCGAATAAATGCAAAAACGCCAGGTACTTGGCTTGCCTGGCGGCATCCATCCAGGCCAAAAAGTTTCAGAGATTGCCATCAACACATATTTCTTTGTTGCACTGACGCCGAAAGTGACTATCGGAGAGTTTCCAAGCGACCTCGGCCTACTAAGATCATGACAGCGTTCTACCCAAACCTCATTTGGATATTCGGAATGCACATAAGGCCTTAAGGAGGCGATATGAAATTTCAGAATTGGACGATAGCAAACCGGCTGGGCTTGGGTTTCGGCATGGGGGCTATGTTTCTGCTGGTGATCATAGGCCTGGCCCTGAACAGCATGCGCCAGATCCAGGACCGCCTGGACGAGATCACCAAGGTCAACGACGTGGAGACCAAGCTGGCCCAGGTCATGGACCTGACCGTGACCGAGCGCGCGCTGGCCATGCGCAACCTGATCCTGCTCAAGGAAGACAAGGAAATCCAGATCGAGGTCAAGCGCATCGCCGAGCAGCAGAAGAAATACGCGGCGGCCCAGGACCAGCTGGGGCAGATGTTCGCCAAGCTGAGCGCCACCTCGGCCGACGAAAAGGAATTGCTGGAGCAGATCCGCAAGCAGGCCGAGCTGGCCGCACCCTTCATCGAGCGCGCCGCCGGGCTGGCGCTCGAACAGAAACAGGACGAGGCCTACAAGCTGCTGCGCTATGAATTCCGGCCGGTGCAGAAACGCTGGTGGGAATTGCTGCGCAAGCTGATCGCGGTCGAGGAAAAACAAAACACCGAGGCGGCCGACGCCGCCGAAATCGCCTACGCCCAGGCGCGCACGGTGATGCTGATCATCGGCTCGCTGGCATTGCTGACCAGCGTGGTGGCGGCCTGGCTGATCACCCGCGGCGTGACCCGCGAGCTGGGCTGCGAGCCGGCCGAGGCGGCCGAAATCGCCGGCCAGATCGCCGCCGGCAACCTGACCGTGCGCGTCGAGCCCAAGCCCAACGACCAGCACAGCCTGCTGTTCGCCATGCGCTCCATGCGCGACAGCCTGGCGCGCATCGTCAACCAGGTGCACGCCAGCACCGAAACCATCGCCGCCGCCGCCGGCCAGATCGCCTCCGGCAACCTGGACCTGTCCTCGCGCACCGAACAGCAGGCCAGCACGCTGGAGGAAACCGCCTCGTCGATGGAGGAGCTGACCAGCACCGTGCGCCTCAATACCGACCATGCCCGCCAGGCCAACGGCCTGGCCGAATCCGCCTCCGACGTCGCCGCCAAGGGTGGCGCGGTGGTGGCGCAGGTGGTCGACACCATGGCCGCCATCGACATCTCGGCGCGCAAGATCGTCGACATCATCGCCGTCATCGACGGCATCGCCTTCCAGACCAACATCCTGGCGCTGAACGCCGCGGTGGAGGCGGCCCGGGCCGGCGAACAGGGACGCGGCTTCGCGGTGGTCGCCACCGAGGTGCGCAACCTGGCGCAGCGCTCGGCGGCGGCGGCCAAGGAAATCAAGGACTTGATCGGCGATTCGGTCGACAAGGTCCAGGCCGGCAACCGCCTGGTCGAACAGGCCGGCACCACCATGCACGACGTGGTCTCCAGCGTCAGGCGCGTGACCGACATCATGTCCGAGATCATGCAGGCCAGCCAGGAGCAGTCGTCGGGCATCGAGCAGATCAACACCGCCGTCACCCAGATGGACGACGTCACCCAGCAGAACGCCGCGCTGGTGGAGGAAGCGGCGGCGGCCGCCCATGCGATGCAGGACCAGGTCAACAGCTTGAACGACCTGGTCAGCGTGTTCCGCACCGAGGCCCAGTCCGGCGCGGCGCGGCCCGCGCTGCAGCGGGTGGCGGTCGCCGTGCCGGCCGGCCTGAAACGCGCCGCGCTGCCGGCGGCCGGCCGCGCGCGCGCCGAGGCCAAGGCCCCCGCGCAGGAATGGGAACAGTTTTGATCTGGAGAGACGATCATGGGAAAAATGGACAAACTCGACAGCCCTGTGCTGGCCGGCGCCCCGCATATCTTCTGGCACGGCAGCCAGGTCACGGCTGAAGCCCGCAACCGCCAGGCCGGGCAGCAGGCGGCGACGCTCTGGCTCACCGGCCTGAGCGGCGCCGGCAAGTCGACGCTGGCCTGCGCGCTGGAAGACCGGCTGGTGGCGTCCGGCCATCCGGCCTACGTGCTGGACGGCGACAACCTGCGCCACCACCTGAACAGCGACCTCGGCTTCTCCCCCGCCGACCGCCAGGAAAACATCCGCCGCAGCGCCGAAGTGGCGCGGCTGATGAACGACGCCGGCCTGTTCGCGATCTGCGCCTTCATCTCGCCGCTGCGCCAGGACCGCGAAATGGCCCGCCGCCTGATCGGCGCCGACAACTTCATCGAAGTCCACGTCAGCACCTCGCGCAAGCTGTGCGAGGCGCGCGATCCCAAGGGCCTGTACAAGAAGGCGCGCGCCGGGCTGATACCGGAGTTCACCGGCATCACCGCGCCCTACGAAGCGCCGCTGGCGCCGGCGCTGTCGCTGGACACCGGCGCGCTGTCGCTGAACTCCGCATGCGAGCTGCTGTACCAGCAACTGTCGCGCCGCTTCGTCTGATGCCATGGCTGCCGCACCGCACTACGATGTCTTCAACGGCGACGCCGACGGCATCTTCGCGCTGCACCAGCTGCGCCTGCACACGCCGCGCCGCGCCCAGCTGGTGAGCGGCGTCAAGCGCGACACCGGCCTGCTGCGACGCTTGCCGGACGCCGCCGGCCAGGTCACGGTGCTCGACATCTCCCTCGACAGCAACGCCGCCGCGCTGCGCCGCCTGCTCGATGGCGGCGCCGAGGTCGAGTATTTCGACCACCATTCGGCCGACTGCGCCTTCGCCCATCCACGCCTGCGCCTGCATTGCGACGGCGCGCCCGACGTCTGCACCAGCATCCTGGTCGACCGCCACCTGAACGGCCGCCACCGGCCGTGGGCGGTGGCGGCGGCCTTCGGCGACAACCTGGCCGGCGCGGCGCGGCGGCTGGCGCAGGACACCGGACTGGACGACGGCGCGCTGGCGGCGCTGGCGCAGCTGGGCCAGGTGGTCAACTACAACGCCTACGGCGAACGCGAGCAGGACTTGCACATGGCGCCGGCCGCGCTGTACCGCGCGCTCGGCGGCCACGACAGCCCGTTCGATTTCATCGCCGCCAGCGACGCCTACCGCGCGCTGTGCGCCGGCTACCGCGACGACTGCGCGCTGATGCAGGGCCTGCGTCCGCACGCCGAGCTGGCCGGCGGCGCGGTCTACATCCTGCCCGCCAGCGCGTGGGCGCGGCGCATCAGCGGCGTGCTGGCCAACCAGCTGGCGGCCGCGCGCGGCGGCGCCTCCTTCGCCGTGCTCAACGAGCGCGGCGACGGCTCCTACCTGGTCAGCGTGCGCTCCGGCGCCCCGCTGACACTGAGCGCCTGCGGCTTCTGCGAGCAGTTCGAGGGCGGCGGCGGACGCAAGGCGGCGGCCGGCATCAACCATCTTCCGGCGGCCGAACTGGGCCGTTTCATGGACGGCTTCCGCCGTTACTTCGACGCGGCGGCCGGTGCCGATCATGCCCAGTGACCAAGCACTGCCGCTGGCCACGCTGGCCCTGCTGTTCCTGCGCATAGGCTGCACCAGCGTCGGCGGCTTCATGGCCATGGTGGCGGTCACGCAGCACGTCATCGTCGAACGCCACCGCCTGCTGCCGGAATCGGACCTGCTGGACGGCCTGGCGCTGGCCTCCATCCTGCCCGGGCCGGTGGCGATCAATGTCGTGGCCTACACCGGCTACCGGCTGCGCGGCGTCAGCGGCGCCGCCGTCGCCATCCTGTGCGCGGTGCTGCCGGCCTTCGTCTGCATCGTGCTGCTCGGCTCGCTGTATTTCCGCTTCGGCAGCATGGACGCGCTGCGGCCGCTGTTGCTCGGCATCGCGCCGGCCATCGTCGCCGTGGTGCTGGCCGCCGGCTGCCGGCTGTGGTCGGCGGCGGTGCACGACCACCGCCAGGCCGCGCTCGGCATCGGCGCGGCGCTGGCGCTGACCGCCCTGCCCGGCCTGCCGACCACGCTGGCCCTGATGGCCGTGGCCGCCGTCGTCGGCTGCGCCGGCCGCCGCCCCGCCTTGGCCGCTGCCGCCCC